>JAFARM010000262.1 GCA_019245455.1 Sphingomonadaceae bacterium
ACGGGGAGGTGGCGCGCCGAAGGCGTGACGGAGGGGCCGGTCGCCACGCGACGAGCGGCTTGCCGGTGGCGACCGACCCCTCCGTCACCGCTGTGTGAAGTAGGGCCGGTCGCCACGTGACGAACGGCCTGCCCGCGGCGACCGACCCCTCCGTCACCGCTTCGCGGTGCCACCTCCCCGTTCCGGGGAGGACCTTCGGTTCCTCCCCGCTTCACGGGTAGGGGGACCGCGCCGCTTCTTCAGCGGCGTGGTGGAGGGGCAGCTACGGAGTCGGCGGCGTCCCGCACCTGCCCCTCCACCATCGCTGAAGAGCGATGGTCCCCCTCCCCGTGCCGGGGAGGAACTAGGCAGACCTCTCCGCCCCCAGGATCGTTGCGCCGCGGCCCCCGCCCTGCCAAAGCCGGTCGATGACCGACGCCACCGTCCGTGCCGCCTTTCGCACTCAGGCCGAGTGGGCGCGGCGGATGGGCGCACCGTTCACCGAGGCGCTGCAGACCGCCCTCGGCGAGGTGATCGACCGCTCGACGGCGGTAGGACGGCGCGTCCTCGACTGGCCCGGTGAACCGATCGCCGATGCGCTGGTGATCCGCCTGCTCGGCGGGCTGCACGCGCTGGTGCGGAGTGGCGACCTGCCGGCGCTCGCCGCGCTCTACCCGCCCCATCCGGCACCGGACGCGGGGACGCTCGCCGCCCGGCTGGCCGAGGCGCTCGCCGACGCCGATGTCGCGGCGCGCCTGCTGCCCTGGCTCGACTCGCCGCCGCAGACCAACGAGGTCGGGCGCTCGGCGGTGCTGATGGCGGGGTTGCGGGCCGTCGCCGCCGCCTTCCCGCTGCCGCTCAGGACGGTCGAGCTCGGCGCGAGCGGCGGGCTCAACCTGCGCCTCGACGCCTACGCCTATGACCTCGGCGGCGACCGCTTCGGCCCCGCCGACGCGCCGCTGACGCTCGCCCCCGCGTGGACCGGCCCGCCGCCGCCCGCCGCCGACGTGCGGATTGCGGAGCGGATCGGCGTCGACATCGCCCCCCTCGACGTCGCCCGCGACCGCGACCGCCTGCTCGCCTATGTCTGGCCCGATCAGCCGGCGCGCGCGGCACGGCTGGCCGCCGCGATCGACGCCTTCGTCGCCGACCCGGCACCACTGGTGAAGGACGACGCGGCCGACTTCGTCGAGGCGAACGTCGCGCCGCAGCCGGGCGTGACGACGGTCGTCCTCCACTCGATCGCCTTCCAGTATTTCCCCGCCGCGGCGCGGGCGCGGATCGCGGCCCATCTCGACCGCGTTGGGGCCGGGGCAACGCCCGCCGCGGCGCTGGCGTGGCTGCGCTACGAGTTCGACGGCCCCGATGCGACCGCCGCCTCGCTCCGCCTGGTGTTGTGGCCGGACGGCGATCGCCTGCTCGCCCGCGCCCACCCGCACGGGGCAAAAGTCGAATGGCTGGGCTGACCGCCGGCGGCGGCACGCCGCCATCCCCATCGCCGCCGTCGCGCCTGATCCTCGCCTCGGCGAGCCCGCGGCGGCTGGCGCTGCTGGCGCAGATCGGCGTCATGCCGGACGCGGTCGAGGCGGCCGACCTCGACGAGACGCCGCGTGCGCGCGAGCGCCCCGCCGACCATGCCGTGCGGCTGGCGGCGGCCAAGGCGGCGGCGGTGGCGGCGCGGCACCCGCACGCGCTGGTGCTCGCCGCCGACACCGTGGTCGGCGCCGGCCACCGCATCCTGCCCAAGGCGGAGGATGCCGCCACCGCGCGCGCGTGCCTCGCCCTGCTGTCGGGGCGGCGCCACCGGGTGACGACGGCGGTGACGCTGATCGCGGCGGAACGCGCGCGCCACGCGGCTTCAACCTCGACCGTCACCTTCAAGCGGCTCGACGAGCAGGAGATCGACCGCTACCTCGCCGGCGGCGAATGGCACGGCAAGGCGGGCGGCTACGCCATCCAGGGCAGCGCCGCGGCGTTCGTGCGCGCGTTCAGCGGCTCGTGGACCGGCGTCGTCGGGCTGCCGCTGTTCGAGACGCGCCGCCTGCTCCGCGCCGCCGGCGTCGATGCCTGACGGGCTCGCTGCCGCCGTCGAGCACGGGATCGGCGAAACGCGGGCGCTGGTCGTGGACGGCGGCACGATCGTCGAGGCGCACGTCGAGCGCGACGCCGACGCCGGCTGGCGCGCGGGCGATGTCCGCCGCGTCCGGCTGGCGGCGATCCTCGTGCCCGGCGTCCGCGCCATCGTCGCCGCCGACGAGGTCGAGGCCGTACTGTCGCCGGTGCCGGCCGGGCTGACCGAGGGGGCGATGCTCGCCGTCGAGGTGCGGCGCGAGGCGCTGCCCGAAGCCGGGCGGCCGCGGCTGGCCAAGGTCACTGCCACCGACGCTATGGAACGTCGCGCGCCGCCGCTCGCCGACCGGCTGCGCGCGCGGGGGCTGGCAGTGGCGGCGGCCGACCTCGATCCGCTCGGCTGGGCGGAGACGGTCGACGCCGCTTTGAACGGGCACGTCCCCTTTCCCGGCGGCCTGCTGACGATCAGCCCGACACCGGCGATGACCGTCATCGACGTCGATGGCGACGCCGCGCCCGCCGACCTCGCACGGGGCGCGGCGGTCGCGGCCGCGGCGGCGATCCGGCGCTTCGATATCGGCGGCTCGATCGGCATCGACTTCCCGACCGTCGCCGACCGGGCGGTGCGGGGCGAGCTTGCCGGGCTGCTCGATGCGCACCTGCCGCCGCCGTTCGAGCGCACGGCGGTCAACGGCTTCGGCTTCGTCCAGATCGTCCGCCCGCGCCTGCGGCCGTCGTTCATCGAGGCGGTGCGCGACGCGGTACCGACGGCGGCCCTCGCCCTCGTCCGGCAGGCGGAACGCGGCGTCGGCGGCGCGACGCTGGTCGCCGCGCCGCGCGTCATCGCCTGGCTGGCGGCGCGGCCGGCGCTGATTGCCGCGCTCACCCGGCGGCGCGGCGGCGGGATCGCCTTGCGCGGCGATCCGGCGGTCGCAATGTCGGCGGCGTATGTCGCTCCCCCCTGACCGCCCGTGCGTCCGCTGCGGCCGGCCGCAGACCCCGGCGTTCCGTCCGTTCTGCTCGGCCGGGTGCAAGGACCGCGACCTGCTCGACTGGCTCGACGAGCGTCACGTCGTGCCGGGCGAGGTCGTGCTGGACAACGACGGCGGCGACGCCTAAATCGCGCGCTCGCTAGCGCGAGCCCGGGTAGCTCAGGGGTAGAGCAGGGGACTGAAAATCCCCGTGTCGGTGGTTCAAATCCGCCCCCGGGCACCACGCCCCGCCGCCGCCGACATTGACCGCACCGGCCGCCTGCGCCTATGCCCTGTGCCGTCCGCACCCGTAGCTCAGCTGGATAGAGCGCTGCCCTCCGAAGGCAGAGGTCACAGGTTCGAATCCTGTCGGGTGCGCCAGCCGCCTTGCCCTGACCGCGCCCTTAGCCGCGTTTTGGTTCCCACAGCTCGATCTTCGTGCCGTCGGGATCCTGGATCCAGGCGAAACGGCCGAAGTCGTTGCTGTCGTCGCGCTTAAGGATCGGGCAGTCACAGGCTGTCAGCCGCGCGACGATCGCGTCCAGATCGTCGACGGCGAAGTTGATCATGAACGCACGCGACGACGGACTGAAATAGTCACTCGATTCGGCAAAGGCGGACCAGGCGACTTTCGGCGGCGCGTCGGGCGCGTCGGACGGCATCGCCGCCCCGCCCCAAGGCTTGACGTCGAGACCGAGGGCATCGCGGTACCACTCGATCAGGGCCTTGGGATCCCGGCTCGTGACGAAGACGCCACCGATGCCGGTGACGCGTCCGGTGGCACGGTTCATGATCCCTCCGCCTTCGCAGTATTGGTGGGCTCTGTTTACAGGAACACTGCGCCATGGCCAGTCGATCCGCGCCGTAGCCCCCTTCGACCGCTCACGCGATGCTGCCGGCGAGCAGGGGCTGGACGAGCGGGTTGGGGAAGCGCCGATCGACCGTGACGGCAAAGAAGGTCTCGGTGATGCTCGGCAGGCGGGCGACCTCGACCAGCACGCCCGCGGCGATCTCGTCGGTGACGACGATCGGCGGCAGCACCGCGAGCCCGACATCGTCGCGCGCAAGCAGGCGCATCATCGCCATGTCCTCGACCTCGGCCGCGATCTGCGGCCGAATGCCCAGGCTGTGCGTCAGCGCGTCGAAGCCGATGCGGATGCCGCTATCGGCGGTCGGTAGGATCAGCGGCTGCATCGCCAAGCGGCGCGGCAGATCGGCGTCGATCTGCGCCACCCGCGCTGGCGTGCCGACCAGGCTGACCGGCTGTTCGGCGAGACGGTGCGCGATGAACGGGTTCAGCGCGTCGCGTGGCGGTGCCTGATTGACGAGGACGATATCGAGGCCGAGCCCCGCGAGCGCGCGCAGCAGCTCTCCCGGTCGGCCGGCGTGGAGGATCAGCTCGACATCGCTGCGCCCGAGCAGGGGACGCAGGAAGGCCATCTGGAAGTTGCGCGACAGCGTCGCCATCGCCCCTACCCGGAGCGCCTGCCGCTGAGCGCTTGACTGGCGCAGGGTGGCGAGAAGCTCGTCGCCGGCGGCGAAGATGGCGTCGGCGTGATCGAGCGCGATGCGGCCGGCCTCGGTCAGGACGAGCCGGCGACCGCGGCGCTCGAACAAGGCATGGCCGAGCCGCGCCTCGAGCGATCGGATCTGCACCGACAGCGCCGACTGCGTGACGTTCAGGCGCGCCGCCGTCCGCGTCAGGTTGCCGTCGTGGGCAACCGCCCAGAAGTACCGCAGATGGCCGTAGTTGAGCATCGATCTATATTACCGAACGTAATAGCCGGTACAATGCATTTTATCCAGCCATGCCGGCTCGGTAACGAGGAAGCCGACCGCTATTTTCGTGGGACCCGCCCGTGCCGCTTGCCGCAGCCACCTTCCTTCCTCTCGCGGCCCCGCTGCCGCTCCTTGTCGCCGCTGCCGTGGGTGCCCTGGTGCCGGGCCGTCGGCCGCGCCTCGTCCTGACCGTGTCAGAGGGAGCCGCACTGTTCGCGCTGGCCGTCGCCGTCGCGACGGTGGTCGCGCTGGTGCTGAATGGCGGTGGCACCAGCCCGCTTCTCGGTCGTGCGGGCATCGGGCTGTCGGCGCGCGTCGATGCCGTCAGCGCGACGATGCTGACGCTCGTCGCCTTCGTCGGCTGGGTCGTCGTCCGCTATGCACGCACCTACCTCGACGGCGAGGCGCGGCAGGGCGCGTTCATGGCGTGGCTGTGCACGGCGCTCGCTGCCGTGCTGCTGCTGGTAGCAGCCGGCAACCTTGTCCAACTCGCCGCCGCCTGGATGACGACGAGCCTCTGCCTTCACCGCCTGCTGCTGTTCTACCCGGATCGTGCCGCAGCGCAGCGGGCGGCGCGCAAGAAGGCCCTGTTCTCCCGCCTCGGCGCAGCAGCGATGGTCGCGGCGGCGGCGCTGCTGACTCTGGCGTTCCGCACGGCCGACATCGCGACGATCGACGCCGCCGCGCGGGCCCTCCCGCTGCCGCCGCTGGCGCTCGCCGCTGCGGGCTTTCTGGCGCTCGCGGCGCTGTTCAAGTCGGCGCAGTTCCCGACGCACGGCTGGCTGACCGAGATGATGGAGGCGCCGACGCCGGTCTCGGCGCTTCTCCACGCCGGTGTGGTCAACGCCGGCGGCTTCCTGCTGATCCGCTTCGCCGACGTCATGGTCGCCGCCCCCGGCGTCCTCGCCGTGCTGGCGATCGTCGGCGGCTTCACCGCGTTGTTCGGCGCGCTCGTCATGCTGACCCAGCCGGCGGTCAAGACGTCGCTTGCCTGGTCGACGGTGGCGCAGATGGGCTTCATGATCCTGCAATGCGGGCTGGCGCTGTTCCCGCTCGCGCTGCTGCACATCCTCGCCCACTCGCTCTACAAGGCGCATGCCTTTCTCGCCTCCGGCGGCGCCGTTGAGCAGGTCGCCGCGATCC
>JAFARM010000277.1 GCA_019245455.1 Sphingomonadaceae bacterium
GCCCATTATGCGCTGGGCGAGGCCATCACGTTCGACGCCAATGCCGGGTTCATCCGCAACGACTATAAGCAGTCCTTCAGCATTCCCGGTGAGGTCGCGCGGATCAACGAGACGACGAAGCAGGTCGGGCTGGCGGCGACCTTTGCACCGCGCAAGCTCTACGACGTCACGCTGAGCGTCAGCCAGGTGTTCCGCAACGCCAATCCGAGCGTGCTCAACTACGACAGCACCAAGGTGGGCTTGACGCTCGCCGTTCACATCTGAAGGCCAGGAGAGACCCACCGATGCGCCGCATTCTTCCATTTGTTCTGGGGCTCGCCGCGCTGGTCGCGACCGGGATGCCGGCGGCGGCGGTCGAACCCGGCTATGTCCTGGGTGCCGACGACACGATCACGGTCCAGGTCTATGGCCAGGCCGATGCCGGCGTGACGACGCGCATCAAGTCCGACGGAACGATCGTCATGCCGCTGATCGGCACCATCAAGGCGGAGGGACAGACCCAGCTCGAGCTTGCCGAGACGATCAAGCAGAAGCTGATCAAGGGCGGCTTCTTCAAGGACCCGCTGGTCAACGTCGAGGTCGGGTCGTACGTCAGCAAGACGGTCAACGTCGCCGGCAAGGTCGCGACGCCCGGCGTTTTCCCGCTCGACAAGCAGTATACCGTGCTCGAGATTCTGCTGAAGTCCGGTTGGATCCGCGAACAGGGAGCGGGCTATGTCTTCCTCCGCCGTGCCAAGGGTGGCGAGGAGATCAAGCTCGATGCCGAGCAGCTGGTCCGCGGCGATCCCGACAAGAACCTCGTCCTGAAACCCGGCGACACGTTGTTCGTGCCCGATGCCGAGACCTTCTACATCTCGGGTCAGGTCGGCCATCCCGGCACCTTCCCCATCCTGCGCGACATGAGCGTGCGTCAGGCGCTGGCGCTCGCCGGCGGCGTCACCGCCGCGGGGTCGGAGCGCAAAGTTGCATTGATCCGGGGCGGTGGTAAGGAAGTTCCGGCCAAGCTCGATGACCGGGTTCAGAAGGGCGACGTCTATATCGTCAAGGAGCGGCTGTTCTAGGACGTCATCGTCGCGGCTGGAGTGATTTCTTCATGAGTCTTGCGCAGTTCTTCCGCATCCTGCTGGCGCGGCGGATCATCATCCTGTCGACGCTGCTGTTCGCGATGCTGGTCGCGGTTGCCCTGTGCGAGCTGCTGCCGTCGAAGTATCCGGCGACGGCGCGCGTCCTGCTCGACGTCATCAAGCCCGATCCCGTCACTGGCCAGGTCCTGTCGTCGAGTTTCACCCGCGGCTACACCAAGACGCAGACGGAGCTGATTACCGACTATCGCGTCGCCGGCGATGTCGTCGACCGGCTTGGCTGGGCAAAGAACCCGACGCTCGTGGCCGACTATCAGCAGAACAGCGACGGCACGTCGGACTTTCGCCGGTTCATGGCGCAGCGGATCATCGACAATACCGATGCCCAGCTGGTCGAGGGCAGCAATATCCTCGAGATCACCTACAAGGGCGGCAACCCGATCCTCGCCAAGAATGTCGTGACGGCGCTGCGCTCGGCGTTCATCGACGCCAGCCTGCGCTTCCGCACCGACGCCGCCGGTCGTACCGCCGAGTGGTACGTCGACCAGGCCAGCAAGGCGCAGACCGCGCTTGCCGCCGCGGAGGCGAAGAAATCGGCGTTCGAGCGCGCCAACGGCATCGTCATGGCCCCCGGTGGTGCCGATTCGGAGACGATGAAGCTCGAGCAGATGCAGAGCTCGCTGTTGTCGGCGCGAAGTTCGGCCGGGCTGGTCGGGGCGCGGGCGACGTCGCCCGAAGTCGAATCGCTCAAGGCGCAGCTGAACACGATCGACGACTCGATCACGCAGGCGCAGCAGAAGCTTGGCACGCAGCACCCGACGTATATCGCCCTGCTCGAGCGGAAGAAGGTCGTCGAGCAGCAACTTGCGAAGGCGCAGGCGGCGGCGAAGTCGACCGACAGCGGGTCGCTCGGTGCCGCCGCCGCCGCCAGCGCGGCGCGACTGGAGAGCGAAGTCGCGGCGCAGAAGGCGAAGGTGCTGGGTCTCAAGAGCCAGCTCGACGAGCTGGCGCAGATGCAACGCGAGGTCGATCTGCGAAAGGCGCAATACGAGAAGGCCGCGGCGCGTGCCGCCGACCTCAAGCTTGAGGCCGACGTGTCGGAAACGGGGCTGGTTCCGCTTGGCGACGCCTTCGTCACGGGAACGCCGACGTTCCCCAACAAACCGTTGTTCCTCGGGCTGGGCGTCGTCGCGGGCCTTGGCCTTGGGGCCATGCTGGCTATCATCGTCGAGCTGGTGTCGCGGCGCATTCGCGGGCCGGAGGACTTGGCGCACGCCGCCGGGGCCGCGGTGCTTGCGGTCATCGCCGATGTCGCGCCGTCGCGCCGTCGCCGCTTCGCCGGTCTGGTGCGGCGC
>JAFARM010000296.1 GCA_019245455.1 Sphingomonadaceae bacterium
GTTGCCGCCGCCGCGGTCGCCGTCGTCGTAGAAGTTGTTGACGACGACTTCCTCGCGTGGGCCATCGAACCCGCCGAACCCCTGGCCACCGTGATGTCCGCCGAACAGGTCGGACAAACCGCTGAACAGCAGCTCGCCGCCGGCGACGCCCGCCGCCGTCGTCCCGGCGCTGCGCAGGAAGCTGCCCAGGCCGCCGCCGCCGCCGAAGATGCTCGGCCGCGCCTCGGGCGGCGGCGGGGCATAGGCCTGGCCGTAGCTCTGGCTGTAGCCGTAGGTGGGTGAGGGCGGCACCGCGGGGTCGTTCCACGGGCTGGGCCGCGTCGGCAAGAAGCCGGGCGACGCGGGGCGCGCCTGCGCCTCCAATTCCGCAATCCGCGCCTGCGCCGCGTGCAGCGCCTGGTCGGCGACGATCGCGTGCTGCACGAGCAGGTAGGCGGCGTCGGGGTTGCGGGCGAGCGCGTCCCGGATCATCGCGTCCGCCTCCGCATCCTTGGCCACTCCCTGCGGCGCGGCGAGATCGCGCAGAAAGGCCGTCAGCAGCGTCCGTTCGTCAGGGGTCATGGCGTCCTCCGGTGGCAGCGCGAGCGGATGTGGGGTGCGGGGGCGGGGCGTCAAGCGCGGGCTTTGCCGGCGGGGCGGGGGCGGCTACGACTGACACCCCAAGGGGTGGACGCATGAACCGGCTGTACTACGGCGACAATCTCGACCGGCTGTCGGACCACCGGGCGTTCCCCGACGCCAGCGTCGACCTCGTCTACCTCGACCCGCCGTTCAACTCGAACGCGACCTACAGCCAGCTGTTCAAGTCGCCCGACGGCAAGACCGCCGACAGCCAGATCGAGGCGTTCGAGGACACGTGGCAGTGGGGGGTGAGCGCCGAGGCCGCCTACGACCGCGTCCTCCACGGCGACAACACCGACGTCGCCCAGCTGCTGCAGGCGATGCGCGGCTTTCTCCACGACAACGCGATGATGGCCTATCTGGCGATGATGGCGGCGCGGCTGGTCGAGCTCCACCGCGTGCTGAAGGACACCGGCAGCCTGTACCTCCACTGCGACCCGACGGCGAGCCACTACCTGAAGCTGTTGTTGGATGGGGTGTTCGGTCCCGATTGCTTCCTCAACGAACTGGTTTGGAAGCGCACCTCAAGTCATTCGAGCGCCAAGCGCTTTGGCCCCGTGCACGACGTCATCCTGTTCTATGGCAAGACGGCGGCGTATCGGTGGAACGCGGTCTTCGAGACTTATGACGAACGCTACGTCGATCGTTTCTATCGCGGCCGCGATGACAGGGGCCGCTTTCGGATCGGCGACCTGACCGGCGCCGGCGTGCGTACCGGCCCATCGGGAGCGGCGTGGCGGGGCTATGATCCGACGGTCGCGGGACGACATTGGGCAATCCCCACGGCTGCGATCGTCCGCGCCGGCATCAATGGCGAGTTCGAGCGAATGACTCCGCAGCAGAAGCTCGACCGTCTCGACGCGCTCGGCCTGATCCACTGGCCGGTCAACGGCAAGGTGCCGGCGTTCAAGCGCTACCTCGATGCCGACCGCGGCGTCGCCGTGCAGGATGTCATCACCGACATCGGGCCGGTATCGTCGCAGGCCAAGGAACGCCTCGGCTACCCTACCCAGAAGCCGCTCGCCCTCCTCGAACGCATCGTCGCGGCCTCGTCGAACCCCGGCGATGTCGTGCTCGATCCCTTCTGCGGCTGCGGCACGGCGGTCCACGCCGCCGAGAAGCTCGGGCGCCAGTGGATCGGCATCGACGTCACCTACCTGTCGATCGCGCTGATCGAGAAGCGGCTGCGCGACGCCTTCCCTGCAATCGCCTTCGACACCGCCGGCCTGCCCAAGAGCCTGGGCGACGCGGAGGAACTCGCCCGCCGCGACAAGCACGAGTTCCAGAAGTGGATCGTCACCTGGATCGGCGGCCGGCCGTGGAAGGGCGGGCAGAAGGGGGCGGACGGGGGCATCGACGGCCTGATCTTCTTCACCGGCCTCGATCCAAAGACGGAGAAGGCGACGCACGAGAAAGCGATCATCTCGGTCAAGGGGGGCCAAGCGAAGGGCGTCGGCTGGGTGTCGGAGCTGATCGAGACCATCGGCCGGGAGAAGGCGGCGCTCGGCATCCTGCTCACCGCCGTGCTGCCGACGCGCGAGATGGAGGCGCGCGCCGCCGCCGCCGGCTTCTACGAGAGCGGCCTCCACGGCAAGGTGCCGCGCATCCAGATCCTGACTTTGGCCGAGCTGTTCCAGGGCAAGCGGCCGGTCGTGCCCAACGTCAACCCGGCGATGTTCAAGGCCGCGCCGAAGGAGGCCGCCGCACAGGGCGGGCTCGACCTCTAGCGCACCCCCATCGCCCTGACCCGGTGGTATCAAGGCGTCCCTTCGTGCCGTGATCAGGTGCACCGCGGGGTGGTCACGGGCGGGAGCGAGTCGGTGCCGGGGAATTGTTAACGACGTAGGTTAACGGGGGAGGGGTCGCGGCGGCGGTTCAGTTCCTCCCCGGAACGGAGAGGGGGAACTCGCGGCTTCTTCAGCCGCGTGGTGGAGGGGTAGCCCCGGAGACGGCAGCCTCTCGCACCTGCCCCTCCACCATCGCGGAAGAGCGATGGTCCCCCTCTCCGTTCCGGGAAGGAATGATCGTCCGCACTGGCCGCTACAGCGGGATATTATCGTGCTTTTTCCACGGGTTCTCGAGCCGCTTGGTCTTGAGCTTCCTGAGGCCGAGCGCCACCCGGCGGCGGGTCGAATGGGGCATGATGACCTCGTCGATGAAGCCCATCGACGCCGCGACGAAGGGGTTGGCGAAGCGCGCCTCGTATTCGCGTGTCTTTTCAGCAATTTCCTCAGGACTGCGGCCGCGGAAGATGATCTCGACCGCACCCTTGGCCCCCATCACCGCGATCTCGGCGGTCGGCCAGGCGTAGTTGAGGTAACCGCGCAGGTGCTTCGACGCCATGACGTCGTACGCCCCGCCATACGCCTTGCGCGTGATGACGGTGATCTTGGGCACCGTTGCTTCGGCGTACGCAAACAACAGCTTGGCCCCGTTCTTGATGATGCCGTTATGCTCCTGCGCGACGCCGGGGAGAAAGCCGGGGACGTCGACGAAGGTGACGATGGGGATCGAGAAGGCGTCGCAGAAGCGGACGAAGCGGCCCGCCTTGCGCGACGACGCGATGTCGAGAACACCCGCGAGAACAAGGGGTTGGTTGGCGACGATGCCGACCGTCGAGCCTTCGATGCGGGCGAAGCCGGTGATGATGTTGGCGGCGTGGGCGGGCTGAAGCTCGAAGAAATCGCCGTCGTCGAGCGTCTTTCGAATCAGCTCGTGCATGTCGTAGGGCTTGGCCGCGCTGTCCGGAATG
>JAFARM010000334.1 GCA_019245455.1 Sphingomonadaceae bacterium
CGAGAGCGAGGACGACTTCGGCACGATCGAGGAACTGCTCGCCGCCGTTCGCGGCCGGTCGGGGGCGATCAGCGGGGAAGCGGGCGCGAAGATCGACTATGTCGGCCGGCTGATCGACGCGCAGGGGCAGGCGGCGCGCGGCTACGCCACGCTGTCGCCCGCAACCCGCGCGCTGATCGAGGCCTATGCCGCCGGCCTCAACCACTACGCCGACACCCACCCGCACGAGGTGCGGCTGGCGCGGCTGTTCCCCGTCACCGGGCACGACCTCGTCGCCGGCTTCGCCCTGCGGTCGCCGTTCTTCTTCGGCCTCGACCGCACGCTCGGCGCGCTTGCCGCCGACAAACTGCCGCCGCGCGACGCCGGGCCGGCCGACGAGCGGGGATCGAACGCCTTCGCCGTCGCGGGCAGGCGGTCGGCGGACGGCGTCACGCGGCTGATCTCCAACTCGCACCAGCCGTGGACCGGCGGCGTCGCCTGGTATGAAGTCGTCCTTCACTCGGACGCTGGCTGGGACTTCGCGGGCGCGACCTTTCCCGGCGCACCGTTCGGCCTGCTCGGACGGACACCGACGCTGGGGTGGACCAATACCGTCAACCGCGGCGACCTGATCGACACCTACAAGCTGGTGACCGACGGCAGCCGCTACCGCTACGACGGCCAGTGGCGGCCGCTGGTGACGGAGCGGGTGTGGCTGCGCGTCCGCGTCGGCCCGTTCGTCCTGCCGGTCCCCCGCACCATCGCCCGCGCGCGCCAGGGCCCGGTGGTGACGAACAAGCTCGGCAGCTTCGCCGTCCGCTACGCCGGTTTCGACGACGTGCGGCAGGTCGAGCAATACTACCGGCTGAACCACGCCCGCACCTTCGCCGACTGGCGGAGCGCGATGACGATGCACGCGGTGCCGGCGACCAACTTCATCTACGCCGACGCGAGCGGCCACATCGCGTACATCTACAACGAGCGCTTCCCCCACCGGGTGCCTGGCTTCGACTGGCGGGGCGTCCTGCCCGGCGACACCAGCCGCGACGTGTGGACGACCTACGAGCCGGCAAGCGCCGATCCGACCTACATCGACCCCGCCGCCGGCTGGCTCGCCAACAGCAACAACACGCCGTTCGTCGCCACCGGCGCGGGGAGCAACCTCGACCCGAGCGCCTTCTCGCCGCTGCTCGGCATCGAGACGTTCATGACCAATCGCGCGCACCGCTTCCGCGACCGCTTCGCCGCGCTCGGCAGCGCGCCGATCAGCCGCGACGCCCTGCTGTCGATCAAGTTCGACACCAGCTATTCGCACGCCTCCTGGGCCGGGGCATGGCTGGCAAAGGTCGCGGCCGTGTTCCCGCGGAGCGCCGACGAGCGCGCGGCGCTGGCGCTGCTTGCCGGGTGGGACTGGAAGCTCGACGGCGCGAACCGCGGCGATACGGTCGCGCTTTATCTTCTCGCGCCGGCCGCCCTCGCCGGAGCGACGGGCGACGCCTTCCCCGATCCCGCCGCGACGCTGACCGATGCTGTCACCACGCTGACCGGCCACTTTCACCGGCTCGATCCGCCCTTGGGCGACGTGCTGCGCCTGCGTCGCGGCTCGGCCGACCTGCCGCTCGTCGGCGGCCCCGATGCCCTGCGCGCGGTGTCGACGCACCTCGCCGACGACGGCAAGCGCGTCGGCTTCCACGGCGACAGCTTCGTCATGCTGACCGAGTGGGGACCGCAGGGGGTTCAGTCGTGGTCGATCCAGCCGTTCGGCAGCGCCATCGAGCGGCCGGCGTCACGCCACTATAGCGACCAGGCGCCGCTATTCGCCGCCGAGAAGTGGAAGCCGGTGCGCGACACCGACGCCGCGCTCGCTGGGCACATCGAACGCGACTACACCGTCGCCAATTAGCGCGCCGTCACCCGCCAGACGGTGTTGCCGACGTCGTCGGCGACGAGCAGCGCTCCGTCCCTGGCCATAGCGACGCCGACCGGCCGTCCCTGCGCCTCGCCGGCGGGCGTCAGGAAGCCGGTCAGCACCTCCACCGGCGGCCCGCTCGGCCGGCCGCCGGCAAAGGGCACGAAGATGACGCGGTAGCCCGCCATCGGCTTGCGGTTCCACGACCCGTGCTGACCGATGAACACCCCCTCGCGGAACGCCGGCGGCAGCGCCTTGGCGCCGGCGGCAAACGCCAGCCCGAGCGACGCCGTGTGCGCGCCGAGCGCGTAGTCGGGGACCAGCGCGCGGGCGACGAGGTCGGGCCGCTGCGCCTTGACCCGCGTGTCGACGTGCCGCCCATAATAACTGAACGGCCAGCCGTAGAAGCCGCCCTCAGCGACACTCGTCATATAGTCGGGGACGAGGTCCGAGCCGATCTCGTCGCGTTCGTTGACGCTGGTCCAAAGCTTGCCCGTGACCGGCTCGAAGCCCATGCCGACGGGGTTGCGCAGGCCGCTGGCGAAGACGCCGTGCGCGCCGGTCGCCGGATCGATCCGCCAGATCGCCGCCCGTCCCGCCTCCGCCACCAGCCCGTTCTCGCCGACGTTCGAGTTCGAGCCGACGGACGCGTACAACATCCGCCCGTCGGGGCTGGCGACGACGTTCTTGGTCCAGTGGTGGTTGATCGGCCCCGCTGGCAGGTCGACGACCTTGGTCCCCGCCGCCGTGATCCGCGTCGCGCCGGTCGCATAGGGAAAGCGCAGCACGGCGTCGGTGTCGGCGACGTACAGGGCATCGCCAACCAGCGTCATGCCGAAGGGCGAGTTGAGCCCCTTCAGGAACACGGTCTTGACGTCGGCCGCCCCCGTCCCGCGCGTGTCGCGCAGCAGGGTGATGCGGTTGGCGCTCGGCGTCCGCGCCCCGGCGCGGGTCATCACCACCTTCTCGACGACGCCCGCCAGCCCCTTGCTGTCCTCGGGCTTCGGCGGCGCGTTGGTTTCGGCGACGAGGACATCGCCGTTCGGCAGCACGGTCAGCCAGCGCGGATGGTCGAGCCCGGCGGCGAACGCCGACACCTGCAGCCCGGCTGCCGGGATCGGATGGGCGCCAAGCCCCCAGCCGATCGCCTTGGCGACCTTGATCGTCGGCAGCGCCGTCGCGTGCGGCGCGGGCAGGGTCGGCTGCGAACCATAGCCGGCGCTATCGGGGACCGTCGCGTGCTCGCCGCACCCGGCGAGCGCGGCACAGGCAAGGAACAGGGCGGCGCGGCGCATCGAAGCTCTCCGGTCAGGCAAAGGCGGCGGCAAGGATGGCATCGGCCATCCCCTGCGGTTCGGCAAGCGGCAGGAAATGATCGCGGCCGGGAAAGGCCCGCACCGTCGTCGCCGGACGCGCGGCGATCGCCGCTGCATCCTCGGCCGTCACCGTGCTGCGCTCGGTGGCGTGGAGCAGCGTCAGCGGGCCTCCCCATGCGGCAAGCGCGTCCTCCAGGCCCGTGCTGACCGCCGCGAAGGTCGCCGCTTCCCACGCCGGCGCGCAGGCGAGTTCGACCTGCCCATCGGCGCGGTCGCGGACGCCGTAGGCAAGGTAGCGGGCGAGGTCGGCGTCGGCCCAGGTGGCGAAGACGCCGCGCCCGACCCAAGCCTCGCGCATCGCTGCTCGCGACGGCCACACCGCGCGCCGCTTCGCCGCCTGCGCCGCCATCGGGTTCGGCCAGGCGGCGCGATCATAGGCAGCGGCAACGGCGAAGGGCACGAAAGCGGGTTCGATCAGCACCAGCGCCGCGACATCGTCGCGCCGGGCGGCAAGCTCGGCCGACACCGTCGCGCCCATCGAATGGCCGGCGAGCACCAGCCGCGGGGCGGGCGGCAGCATTGCGAGGAGGGCGGCGAGGTCGTCGGCAAAGGTCGACCAATCGGACAGCGCCGCCGGGTCGAAAGGCAGCATCGTCGCGCCGTGCCCGCGGGCGTCGCTGGCGACGACATTGACCCTGCCCACCAGCCGCTCGACGAGCGACGCGTATAGTCCGGCCGCCATGCCGGTTGCGTGCGCGAAATGGACGAGCGGCGCGCGCGGCCCCGCGGTCCAGTCCTCGACCGTGGCGATCTCCCCCTCGGCGACCGTGCGGCGACGCTGCTCCATCGCCCCGCTATAGCGCGCGGCGGGAACCCTGCCCACGCCCCCGCGGTTCACGAGCGAGGAGGACGCCATGCCGCAGGGTGACAAGGACGCCTACACGCCCAAGCAGAAGCGCAAGGCCGAGCACATCGAGCAGTCGTACGAAGACAAAGGCGTGCCGAAGAAGGAGGCCGAGGCCCGCGCCTGGGCGACGGTCAACAAGCAGGACGGCGGCGGCAGGAAGTCAGGGTCGGGGCGGAAGGGCTGACGCGCCACCGCCCCGCGACCGTCAGGCGACGAGGGCCGAGACCTGCGCGAGCGCCCCACTGATCGCCGCCGCCCGCTGTTCGGGGCCGACCGCGACCCCCTCGGCTACGATGACCTCGATGTCGGGATCGCCGACGAAGGCGAAGACGGTGCGGAGATAGCTCTCCGCGTGCTCGGCCGCCGCCGCGGGACTGTCGGCGCCGTAGAAGCCGCCGCGCGCGACCGCGAGGACGATGCGCTTTCCGCCCGCCAGCCCCACAGGGCCGGTGGGGGTGTAGCGGAAGGTCTTGCCGGCGATTAGGATGCGATCGACCCACGCCTTCAGCTGCGTCGAGATGGTGAAGTTGTAGAGCGCGACGCCGATGACGACGGTGTCAGCGGCGAGGAACTCGTCGAGCATCGCCGCCCCCGCCGCAGCTTCGGCCGCGACCGTGTCGGCGGCCGGCGCGCCCCCGGCGGCCGCTAGGTGCGCCCCCGTGAGGTGCGGCAGCGGCTCGGCGGCAAGGTCGCGGTAGGTGACTTCGACGCCGGGGCCGCGCAGGCGCTCGACGATCGCCGCCGACAGCTGACGGCTCACGCTGCTCGTGCCGAGGATGCTCGAGTCGAGATGCAGCAGCTTCATGGGAGGGCTCCAGGCTAGTTTTGTGACCGGGGCTGCATATGTTACTGTCAGCGGATGCCACAAGAAGGCACATCGAGGATACTGGAGCACAGCCGCGTGACCACCGCCACCGACCTCCACCTGCCCGGCAACTGCCCACTGGTCAGCGACACGCTCGCGCGCGTCGGCGACAAGTGGAGCGTGCTCGTCGTCATGCTTCTGGGCGACGGCCCGCGTCGGTTCAACGAGCTGAAACGCGCCATCGGCGGCATCTCGCAGCGGATGCTGACGCTGACGCTGCGCGGGCTCGAGCGGGACGGGCTGGTGACGCGGACGGCGTTCGCGACGATCCCGCCGCGCGTCGACTATGAACTGACCGACCTCGGCTGCTCGCTTCGCACGGCGGTATCGGCGCTGGGCGCGTGGGCGGTGGCGAACCACCCGAAGATCGCCGCAGCGCGCGCGGCGTTCGATGCCGCTCGCGGTGACGGTCTGCGCGCGGCGGCCTGATCCCTGCCGCCCGCGCGCCTCAGTGCGCGTCGCCCCAGCTCGCTCCCGTGCCGATCTCCACCCCCAGCGGCACGTTCAGCGTCACCGCGGGCGCGTGCGCCCCAGCCATCGTCGATCGGATGACCTCGGCAGCGGCGGCGACCTCGGCCTCGGGGACCTCGAAGACCAGTTCGTCGTGGACCTGGAGGAGCATTCGCGTCCCCGTCAGCCCGGCGCGCTCAAGCGCGCCCGGCATCCGCGCCATCGCCCGCTTGATGATGTCGGCGGCCGTTCCCTGCACCCGGGCGTTGACCGCCGCGCGCTCGGCGAACTGGCGCTCGCCGACGACTTTGGAGAAGATCATCGGCACGTGCGCCTTGCGCCCGAACAGCGTGGTGACGAAGCCCTGCTCGCGCGCGGTGGCGATCGTCTCGGCCATGTAGGTGCGGATGCCGGGGAAGCGGCTGAAGTAGAGGTCGATGTAGCGCCCCGCTTCGCCGCGCTCGATCCCCAGCCGCTGCGCCA
This sequence comes from Sphingomonadaceae bacterium, assembly GCA_019245455.1. GTDB lineage: Bacteria > Pseudomonadota > Alphaproteobacteria > Sphingomonadales > Sphingomonadaceae > Polymorphobacter_B. The sequence continues at coordinate 5,910 of JAFARM010000334.1, forward strand.
GGCCGAACGCGCTGACGCCGTAGATGATCGAAAAGTTGATCGTCTTGGCCCGCGCCCGCGTATCGCGGTTGACCTCGCCGAACACCTCCTGCGCCGTCAGATTATGGACGTCCCCGCCTTGCGCATAGACCGCCTGCAGCTCGGGCACGTCGGCGATGTGGGCGACGAGGCGCAGCTCGATCTGGTTGTAGTCGGCGGCCAGGATGACGTTCCCCGGCTCGGCGACGAAGGCGTGGCGGATGCGGCGACCGTTCGCGGTGCGGATCGGGATGTTCTGCAGGTTGGGATCGGTCGAGGACAGCCGCCCGGTCGAGGTCGTCGCCAGCCCGAAGCAGGTGTGGACGCGGTTGGTCGCCGGGTCGATCTGCGCCTGGAGGGCGTCGGTATAGGTCGACTTCAACTTGGTCAGCTGCCGCCAATCGAGCACGCGCGCGGCGATCTCGACCCCGCTCGCCGCCAGCCGTTCGAGTTCCGTCACGTCGGTGGAATGGACGCCGGTCTTGCCCGACTTCTTCCCCGCCTGGTGCCCGAGCTTGTCGAACAGCACCTCGCCGAGCTGCTTCGGGCTGCCGATGGTGAAGGGGTGGCCGGCCAGCTCGTGGACCTGCTTCTCCAGCGCGGCGATCTCGGTCTCATAGGTCGCCGACAGGCCGGCGAGCGCATCGCGGTCGACCTTGATGCCGGCCAGCTCCATGTCGGCGACGACGGGGACCAGCGGCGCGTCGACGTTCCGGTAGATCGTCGTCGCCCGTTCGCGCCACAAGCGCCGGGCGAACACGTCCTGCAGGCGCAGCGTCACGTCGGCGTCCTCGGCGGCATACTCGGTCGCGCGGTCGAGGGGGACGAAGTCGAAGCTGATGCGGCTCTTGGCGGTTCCGGTCAGCGTCTTGAAGGCGATCGGCGTGTGGCCGAGGTGGCGCTGCGACAGCTCGTCCATGCCGTGGCTGTTCCACTTGCCCGCGTCGAGCGCATAGCTCATCAGCATCGTGTCGTCGTAGGGGGCGACCACGCCCGCGCCGTGGCGGCGGAAGACGATCAGGTCGTACTTCAGGTTCTGCCCGATCTTGAGGACGCTGGCGTCGGCGAGGACTGGGGCGAGGCGCGCCATCACCGTCGCGGCATCGAGCTGCTCGACCGGCTCGGCAAGCAGGCCGTCGCCCTTCTTGTGCGCGACGGGAATGTAGCAGGCGAGGCCCGGCTCGAGCGCGAGGCTGACCCCGACCAGCGCGGCCTTCACCGGATCGAGGTCGGTCGTCTCCGAATCGACCGCGACCTTGCCGCGCCGCACCGCCTCGGCCAGCCACCAGTCGAGGCGGTCGAGGCTCGTCACGCACTCATACTTGGTGACGTCGAACGGCACGGCGGGCGTGTCCTCGGCCGGCGGCGGGGCGTGCGCCGCCTCCGCCTCGCGCCCCAGCTTCGCCAGCAGCGAGCGGAAGCCGTGCTTGGCGAGGAACGCCGCCAGCGGCACCTGCGGCGGCTCGCGCAGGGTGAGGTCGGCGAGCGGGACGGCGAGCGGCAGGTCGTCCTTCAGCCGCACCAGCTCGCGCGACAGCCGCGCCATGTCGGCCGACTCGCGCAGCGTCTCGCGCAGCTTCGGCTTCTTCACCTCGTCCAGCCGCGCCAGCAGCGCCTCGACCGAGCCGAACTGGGTGATGAGTTCGGCCGCCCCCTTCGGCCCGACACCGCGCACGCCCGGCACGGCATCGACGCTGTCGCCCATCAGCGCCAGCACCTCGCCCAGCTGCTCGGGCGGCACGCCGAACTTGGCGACGACGTCGTCGCGCTGGATGCGGGCGTTCTTCATCGTGTCGTACAGGTCGACGCACGGGCGGATCAGCTGCATCAGGTCCTTGTCGGAACTGACGATGGTCACGTCCATGCCCTCGCGGCACGCGGCTTCGGCA
>JAFARM010000097.1 GCA_019245455.1 Sphingomonadaceae bacterium
GACCTGTCGGCGTGCGCCGCGACCGGCGCGCCGGCGGCGGAGGCCGACCTCGCCTATGTCTCGCCGAAGTCGAGCCAGGCGGTCGGCCGCGCCGCCGGCGAGCCCTACGCCGCCAAGCTCCTCCCCCTCCCCGCGTTCCTGGTCACCGGCGGCCCGGCGACGGCGGCGGAGGTCGCCGCGGGGATGCGGACGACGGGGTGGTTCCTGGAGCGCGACGTGCTGACGGGGAAAGCGGCGGGGTTGGTGGGGGTGCGGGGGGAGATCGGTTCGCGCCGGTAAGCTCAGTCGTTCAGGGGCAATCGCTTGCAACGCGGGTGGAGACAATATCCACCTCCCCCTTTACGCCGCCGGCCAAGCCGCCTAGCACCACAGCCCACCGGGGGTTGTACGTCGCGTAAGGACCCCTGGATGACCCTCGCCCGTTTCGGCCGCAGCGCCGCCCCCGCCGTCGCCGCTCTCGCCGCCGCTGCCCTTGCCGCTGCCCTTGCCGCCGCCCCTGCGCTCGCCGGCGGCTTCTACCTGCAGGAACAGTCGCCGCGCGCGGTCGGGCGCGCCTTCGCCGGCGAGGCGGCGATCGCCGATTCGGCCGCGACCGTGTTCTACAACCCCGCCGGCATGACCAACCTGCCCGGCGTCAACCTCGACATCGGCACCCACGCGCTGTTCGTCGATTCGCACCAGCAGGACCGCGGCAGCACGCGATCGGCCGCCGGCAACCAGGGCAGCTTCCCGACCGGCGGCAACGACGGCGGCAACCCGTTCGCCCCCGTCGTCCCGATCCCGTCGGGCTATCTGTCGGCGCAGCTGCAGGGGTCGCGCGTCTGGTTCGGGCTGGGCCTGTCGGCGCCGTTCGGGGTCAAGGTGTTCTATAACGACGGCTGGTTCGGGCGGTACGATACGATCCTGTCCGACGTCCACAGCTACAACATCCAGCCGTCGGTCGCGTACAAGCTCAATGACCACTTCTCGGTCGGCGCCGGGTTCGACGCGCAGCGGCTGGTGGCGACGCTGACGAGCGCGCTGCCCAACGTCTCGCCGCTGCTGCCCGACGGGCTGCTCGACATCCACGGGCAGGACTTCGCCTTCGGCTGGAACCTGGGCGTCGACGCGACCTTCGGCGCGCTGCGGCTCGGCGCGCACTGGCGCAGCCACATCGACCACAACCTGTCGGGGACGGCGACGATCACCGGGCTGCTCGGACCGCTGGCAGGGTCGAACGCGGTGGTGCGCGGCTTCGCGCCGCTGTCGACGCCCGATATCGCCACCGTCGGCGCGGTCTATGCGCTGGGCAAGGCGCGGCTGCTGGCGGGCGGCAGCTGGTACAAGTGGAGCCGGTTCAACGCGATCAACGTCAACACGCCGTCGGGCACGACCTTCCTGTCGTCGGCGCAGAACTATCGCGACACGTGGAGCGGCAGCCTGGGGGTCGAGTACGACCTGACGCCGCGCGTAACCGTGCGCGCGGGCAGCATGTACGACCAGACGCCGACGCGCGACCTGTACCGCACGACGCGCGTCCCCGACGGCAACCGCGTGTGGGCGACCGCCGGCGCGACGGCGAAGCTCAACCGCCATGTCGAGGCGAGCCTGTCGTACGCGCATATCTTCGTCGACACGGCGCAAGTCGACCGCACCGACCCGCTGTTCGCCGGCACGCCGGCTGTGACGACGGTCAGCACGCTGTCGACCAATACCGGCCACGCCGACGAGATCGCGTCGAGTTTGACGTTCAAGTTCTGAACACTGGTGCCGTCATCCCGGCGAAAGCCGGGACCCATCGCCGTGGCAGACGCCCAGCATCCGGTTTGCCATCCCACTGGGTCCCGGCTCTTGCCGGGATGACCGCCGGGGCGAACGCCGCGCTTCAATAGCTTGTCATCCCCGCGAAGGCGGGGACCCGTCTCCCGCGCTGCTTTCGTGCCGACGCGAAAGGTCTCCGCTGGATCGGCGGTAGCAGATGGGTCCCCGCTTTCGCGGGGATACGGGTGCAGGCTGCGACGGCGGGGGCTGGACCGCGCGGCCCGCCCTCCGCTAACGCGCGCCATGCTCGACGCCCCCGACGATCCCCGCATCCTCGACACGCCGTTCGCCGAGGCGCTCAGCGACCGCTACCTCGTCTATGCCCTGTCGACGATCACGGCGCGGTCGCTGCCCGACGTGCGCGACGGGCTGAAGCCGGTCCACCGCCGCATCCTGTGGGGGATGCGCCTGCTCAGGCTTGACCCGGCGACGGGGTACAAGAAGTGCGCGCGCATCGTCGGCGACGTCATGGGCAAGTACCACCCGCACGGCGACGCCTCGATCTACGACGCGCTGGTGCGGCTCAGCCAAAGCTTCGCGCTGCGCTACCCGCTCGTCGACGGGCAGGGCAATTTCGGCAACGTCGACGGCGATAACGCGGCGGCGATGCGCTATACCGAGGCGCGGCTCACGGCGGCCGCGGCCGAGCTGATGGACGGTCTGGACGAGGCCTGCGTCCCCTTCCGCCCGACCTACAACGACGAGGAGGAGGAGCCGGAGGTCTTTCCGGCCGCCTTCCCCAACCTGCTAGCCAACGGCGCCACCGGCATCGCGGTTGGCATGGCGACGTCGATCCCGCCGCATAATGTCGCCGAGCTGGCCGGGGCCGCGACGGCATTGCTCGACGATCCGGCGGTTTCGGTCGACACGCTCATGCAGCACGTCAAGGGACCGGACTTCCCGACCGGCGGCGTCGTCGTCGAGCCGGCCGCCGCGATCGCCGCCGCCTACGCCAGCGGACGCGGCAGCTTCCGCCTGCGCGCGCGCTGGGCGGTCGAGCCGGCGGGCAACGGCACCTGGGTCATCGTCGTCAGCGAGATCCCCTACCAGGTGCAGAAGGGCAAGCTGATCGAGGACATCGCCGCCGTCATCAACGACAAGAAGCTGCCGATCCTGGCCGATATCCGCGACGAGTCTGACGCCGCCATCCGCCTCGTTCTCGAGCCGCGGTCGCGCAACGTCGACGCCGCGGTGCTGATGGAGAGCCTGTTCCGCCTGAGCGACCTCGAGACGCGCTTCCCGCTCAACCTCAACGTCCTCGACGCCGACCATGTGCCGCGCGTCATGTCGCTGGCCGAGGCGCTGCAGGCCTATCTCGACCACCAGCTCGACGTCATCGCCAAGCGGACACAGTTCAGGCTGGGCAGGATCGACGACCGGCTCGAGCTGCTCGACGGCTACCTCAAGGCGTACCTGTCGATCGACGAGGTGATCCGCATCATCCGCGAGGAGGACGACCCCAAGGCCGAGCTGATCCGCCGCTTCGACCTCAGCGAGCGCCAGGCCGAGGCGATCCTCAACCTCCGCCTGCGCGCGCTGCGGCGGCTGGAGGAGATCGAGATACGCAAGGAACACAAGGTGTTGACGGCGGAGGCGAGGACGCTGCGTCAGCTCCTCGCCGATCCGGGCAAGCTGCGCGGACGGTTGCGCGACGACCTCGCGAGGCTGGCGGTGCGCTACGGCCCCGACACGGCGCTGGGCAAGCGGCGGACGGAGATCGGCACGGCGCCGACGGTGACGGCGATCCCGCTCGAGGCGATGATCGACCGCGAGCCGCTGACCATCATCCTGTCGGCCAAGGGCTGGGTGCGGGCGCTGAAGGGGCACGCCGACCTCGCGGCGGGCGAGGCGCTGCGCTTCAAGGAGGGCGACGGGCCCGCCTTCGCCTTTCACGCGCAGACGACCGACCGCATCGTCGTCGCCGCCGCGAACGGGCGCTTCTACACGCTCGCCGCCGACCGGCTGCCCGGCGGGCGCGGCTTCGGCGAGCCGATCCGGCTGATGATCGACCTCGACGGCGCGACGCCGATCGTTGCCGTGTTCGTCCATGCCGCCGACAGCCGGCTGCTCCTGGCGGCGGGTGACGGGCGCGGCTTCGTCGTCGCCGGCGACGATCTGCTCGCCGAGACGCGCAAGGGGCGGCAGGTGATGACCCCGCGCGCGGGGGCAGCGCTGAAGCTCATCCGGCCGCTGAAGCCCGACAACGACCACCTCGCGGTCATCGGCGACAACCGCAAGCTGCTGATCTTCCCGCTCGCCGACGTGCCGGTGATGGCGCGCGGCCAGGGCGTGGCGCTGCAGAAGTACCGCGACGGCGGCCTGGCCGACGCGCTTCCCTTCCGCCGCGCAGATGGCCTGTCGTGGGCGATGGGCGGCAGCGCGGGACGGGTGCGGACGGAGAGCGACCTCGGCCCCTGGGTCGGTCCGCGCGGAGGCAGCGGCCGCCTGCCGCCGCAGGGATTTCCCCGGGATAACCGCTTCAGCTGAGAAGCCGGTCGAGGATCGCGTCGGCATCGGCGGGAAAGCCGGCGGCAATCCACGCGCGCTCCGCCTCGCCGAGCAGGCGGCTGACCGCCGGGCCGGGAGCAACGCCGCGCGCCAGCACATCGCGCCCCGAAAGGGGGAAGCGCGGTTGCGTCCAGTCGCCGACGAACGCCCGCAAGGCACTGTCTCCGCTGAGCAATGCCCGGTCCACCGCACTGTCGATGCCGTCGCGGTAGGCCACCTCGGCGATGGGAACGCCGCGCGCCGCGGTCAGCACCAGCCGCTTGCGCTCGGCATTCGACAGGCGCAGCCGCGTCGCGACCCGGTCGAGCACCGCCGCGTCGGCGGGCAGCAGCGCCGCCAGCCGGCGCAGCGGATGGGGCGCGAATCCGCCTACGGCCTCCGCCTCGCACACCGCAGCGAGCAGTGGCACCCGCTCGGACGCGATCTCCGGCAGCACGGGGGCGAAGATGCCCTGCCCCACCATCACCGCCACCGTCGCCACAGGGTCGGGCAGGCCGAGCAGCTTCAGCACCTCGTCGCGCACCCGCTCGCGCGACAGGGCCATCAGGTCGTTGGCGCGCGCGACGCAGGCGTCCAGCCCGGCTGCATCGGCATCGCCGCGGCCGAAGCGGGCGTGGAAGCGGAAGAAGCGGAGGATGCGCAGGTGGTCCTCGGCGATTCGCGCCTCGGGCACGCCGATGAAGCGCACGCGGCCCGCCGCCAGGTCGTCGAGCCCGCCGAAGAAGTCGTCGATCCGCCCTGTCAGCGGGTCGGCGTAGAGCGCGTTGATCGTGAAGTCGCGCCGCGCCGCATCCGCCCGCCAGTCGCCGGTGAAGGCGACCGTCGCGCGGCGCCCGTCGGTGGCGACGTCGCGGCGCAGCGTCGTCACCTCGGCGACCAACCCGTCGGCGACCGCCGTCACCGTGCCGTGGGCGATCCCCGTCGGCACCGCCTTGATCCCGTCCGCCTCGAGCCGCGCGATCGTCTCTGCCGGCGTGAAACGGGTGGCGAAGTCGATGTCGCTCGCCGCCGCGCCGAGCAGCGGGTCGCGCACCGCGCCGCCGACGAGCTTGGTCGCGCCACGGGCGATGTCGAGCGCCGCGACCAGCCGCGCGCCGCCCGGCGTCGCCAGCCACACCGGCGGCGGCAGGCGGTCGGGGATGGCGGGAACGGCCGTCGCCGGGCTGCTTACGCCAGCCGCCGCGCCAGATTGACGATCATCGCCGCCGTCGCGCCCCAGATCTCGTAGGTTTCCCACGCGATCACATAGTACGACCGCCGCCGCCCCTGCCAGTCACTGCTGCGCAGTCGGTGATTGGCGGGGTCGAGCAGATGGTGGAGCGGCACCTCGAAGATCGACGCGACCTCGTCCGCGGCGGGCACCAGCGGCAGGCCCGGCGGGACGATGCCGATGACCGGCGTGATGTCGTAGCCGGTGCCCGTCGCATAGCGGTCGCCGGTGCCGACGACATCGACCGCGGCCGGCGGCAGGGCGACCTCCTCGTGCGCCTCACGCAGGGCTGCGGCAACGGCGTCGGCGTCGGTCGCATCGATCCGTCCGCCGGGAAAGGCGACCTGCCCGGCGTGGGCCCGCAGGTGCGCCGTCCGCCGCGTCAGCAGCACCGTCGGCCGGTCGTGAGCGACGACGGCGATCAGCACCGCGGCGGGGATCAGCGGCTGCGGGTACGGCGCGTCGGCATTGCCAGCGAAGTCCCAGTCGCCGCGCCGGGCCGGCGGCCCCGGCTCGGCAGCAACGGCGCGGGCGAGGCGGGCGCGGAGGTTGGGCGGGACGGTGGACGGCATCGCCGGTTCCGTCGCTTGACGGCGGCGGCCGAGTCAACCGCGGCCAAGCGACCCGTGCGCCCGCCGCCGCATGATCGGCGGCCCCCTAGTTTTTCGGGATGGCTGCCCGGTCGGCCGCAGCCTACCCTCGGCCGGCGATGAACCAACCGATGCGCGACCTCGCCCGGCTGACCGAGAAGGAAAAGGAGACGCTGCGCCTGATCGTCCGCGGTCACGACGCCAAATCGGCGGCGCGGACGCTCGGCCTGTCGGTCCACACGATCCACGACCGCCTTCGCGAGGCCCGGCGCAAGGTCGCGGTGCCGAGCAGCCGCGAGGCGGCGCGCCTGCTGTTCGAGGCCGAGGGCGGCACCCCCGATAACCTTGGCCCCCACACAATCGGGGAAGCGACGCCGGTCGCTATGCCGCACGCCGAAGCCGCGCCAATCCCCGGCGCGGAGCGGCCGCACCGCTCGAGGCTGACCACCGGAGTTATGCTGATGCTTCCAGCCCTCGCCCTGCTCGCCGTCGTCGCCGCGACGCAGCTCGACCCCGCCTCGCCCTCTGCTGGAGTGGAAGAGGGCATCGACCCGGCCGCGATCGAGACGGCGCGCACCTTCGTCACGCTGATCGACGCGAAGCGCTGGGACGCGAGCTACGCGGTGACCGGCGCGCAGCTCCACAAAGTCAACACCCTCAAGCTGTGGACCGACGTATCGGAGAAAGTACGCGCCCCGCTTGGACCGATGGTCGCCCGCACCCTGATCAGCGCCGAGTTCGTCGCGGCACCGCCGCACGGCTACGACATGGTCAAGTTCCGCACGCAGTTCGCCAACAAGACCGTCATCGAGTCGGTGACCCTCAACCGCGAGCATGGGGACTGGCGCGTGGTCGGCGTGGTCATCGACTGAGCTTCGCCGCGCACTTCTTCTCAGGCGAAGGAGAAGAACACGCCGCCGCTCCACAGGCCTGGCGGCTCGGCTGCCTCGGCGAGCGCCCAGTCGGCGAGGCTGTAGAACGTCGCGCGGTTGACCAGCGCTTCCAGCCCGCGGCGGACGTGGAGGTAGGGGCGCGGCGTGCCGTCCGCGGCGGTGTCGACGCGCAGCGGATTGTTCTTGCCGGCAAGGACATGGTCGCCGGTATTGAGGCGGAAGGCGAGCGTGCGGTTGCGCCCTTCCCCCTCGCTGTCGACGCCGACGGCGACGAACGGCGCGTCGTCGACGGCGATGTCGAGCTTCTCGCCCGGCGTGACCAGGACGAAGCCGCCGTCGGCCTCGCGGCGCAGGATGGTCGAGAACAGGCGGACGAGCTCGGGCCGGCCGATCGGCGTCCCCTCGTGGAACCAGGTGCCGTCGGCGACGATGCGCATACCGCTGTCGCCGCAATGCGCCGGGTGCCACGCCTCGACCGGCGGCAGGCGCTGCGCAGCGATCTCGTTGGCGATGGCGGCAAGGTCAGGCATCGGCCAGGTTCGGACTGGGGTCGGCGCGTGTTACGCAGCGGGCGGCACGTTCAGCCGGAACAAGGTCCGCGACCATCGGCAGTGGCGGCGCGGTACGGCGGCGGAGGAGCAGGCGGTCGCGCTCGACCGGGCCGGGCAGGTGCCAGTCGCCGGTCTCGACCGCGCTGAACCCGGCCGGGCCATAATAGGGCAGGTCGCCGATCAGGACGATCGGGTCGAGCCCGGCCGCGTCGGCCCGGTCGAGCGCCGCGGCCAGCAGCCGGCGGCCGAGACCCTGCGACCGCGCCGCCCGCGCCACCGCCATCGGCCCGAGCAGCGTCAGCGGCCACGCCGCACCGGCGGCAGCGAGCGTCACCGGAAAGAACTGAAGCGAGCCCGCAAGCGTCCCGTCCTCACCACGCGCGACGAGGCTCGCCGGCAGCGGCAGGGATCCGCCGCGCAGCAGGGCGGCGGTGCGGGTCCGCCGGGCCGGACCGAACGCCTCGTCGAGCAGCGCGGCGATGTCGGCGGCATCGGCGGACGTGGCGGGACGGATCAGCACGGCGTTCCCTCAGGCGGCGCGGCCGCGATCAACCGGCGACGGCGCAGCCGCCAACAACCGCCTTCTGCCCCAGCCGTTCCGCCCAGGCAATCAACGCGCTAGCGCCGCCGTCAGCGCCGGCGCGACGAAGGGTAGCCACACCGCCGGGCTGCCCAGCGTCGCATGGCCGCTCGTCGCCGTCGACGCCGGCACGGTGATGCGGGTGAAGCCGGCGGGCAGCGGCGGCGCGTCGGCCGGCGGGTAGAGGACGTCGTCGGCGAAGTTGAGCTCGACGACCTTGGCGGCGACCTGCCCGAGCTTCGTCTGCGGCGCATAGGTGCGCACCGCGTCGAGGGCGAAGGCGAGGTCGACCGGCTCGCCCGCCGCCGCCGCGCGCGCGTCGAGCAGCGCCTGCGCCGTCGCCGCGTCGGGCGCGGCCTTCGCCAGCAGGGCCGGCGGCACGTTGCCGACCATCGTGATCGCCGCCGCCGCCCGCGCCCCCGCCCCGCCGGGCAGCGGGCTCGCCAGCAGCGCGTCGCGCGCCGCGAGCCGCCACAGCAGGTTGCGCCCGGTGACCGCGGTCGGCCACGCGCCCATGGCGACGAGCGTGCCGATCTCGCTCGGGAAGGCTTCGGCCCAGGTCCAGCCGACCATCGCCCCCATCGACACGCCGAGCACGGCGCGGACGCGCGTCACCTTCAGGCTGGCGAGCGTCGCGCGGACGCCGCCGACGATGTCGGCATAGTCGTAATGCGGAAAGTTGACGCCGAGCCCGTCCGACGGCTTGGTCGATCCGCCCATGCCGATTGCGTCGGGGATGACGACGTAGGTCGACCGCAGGTCGAGCGGCGCGCCCGGCCCGAACAGCATCGCGGCCTGCGGCCCGAGGAAGTCGGCCCCCGACCGCCCGGTGCCGTGGAGGAGGACGACGGCGTTGTCGACCTGGCCGTCGCTCCCCCGGTGCGGCGCGCCGAGGGTGCGGTAGGCGAGCTTGACCGGGGCGGTGCGCCCGCCGGCGAAGTCGAAGGCGCGGACGCGGATGCTCGCCACCGGCACGCTGCCCGGCACGGTCGGATCGGCCGCGGCGGCGAGCAGGACGGCCGCGGCGGCGAGCGCAGCAGCGGGGGGCGCGACCTGCCTCAATGCCCCGGCTCCGCCATCAGCTCGACGAGCACCCCGCCCATGTCGCGCGGGTGGACGAAGATCACCGGCACCCCATGCGCCCCCAGCCGCGGCTCGCCGGTGCCGAGGATCGTCGCGCCCTTGGCCCGCAGCGCGTCGCGAGCGGCGACGATGTCGGATACCTCGAAGCAGACATGGTGCTGCCCGCCGTTCGGGTTCCGCGCCAGGAACGCGTGGATCGGCGAGGCGTCGCCGTACGGCTCGATCAGTTCGATCTGGCTGTTGGGCGTGTCGACGAAGCACACCCACACGCCCTGCTCGGGCAGCGCGAAGCGCTCGCCGACCGCCGTCGCGCCGAGCAAATCGCGATAGACGGCGACGCTCCGCTCGATCGACGGCGTGGCGATGCCGACGTGGTTCAGGCGACCGATCATGCGGGGCTCCAAGGCGGATCACACAGCCTTAGCGTACCGGTCCCGCGTGACGCAAGGGACGGGCCGACGCACGCGCCGGCCCGCCCTCGATATGGTCCTCGGCGGGCTTACACCCGCGCGTGCGCGATTACGCCGCCACGGCCCGCAACCGACGCCGCCGTCCGGCGATGCCAGTGGCACCCACGCCAACCACGAGCAGCGCCCAGGTCGCGGGTTCCGGCACAGCCGATGCACTCAGGCCACCCGCGAGCAGGGCCATCGGCGGGAAGCCGACCGGAGTACCATTGGCCAAGAAGCTGACGACATCGCTGCTACCGTCGGCGCG
>JAFARM010000310.1 GCA_019245455.1 Sphingomonadaceae bacterium
GCGCGGCGCTCGCGACGGCGTCGGTCAGGTCGACCGGCTCGATCGCCGGTGCCAGCCCGCCGGCGTCGATCCGCACCAGCTCGATCAGGTTGTCGAGGAAGCGCCGCAGTCGCGCCACCGCCGCCTGGGCGACACCGGCTTCGGCCGGCGCGCGTCCGGCAATGGCGTCGACCGCCGCGGCGACCGCGGTCAGCGGCGTCCTGAGGTCATGGCCGATCGACGACAGCAGGGCCGCGCGCAGCCGCTCGCGCTCCTTGAGCACGCTGACCTCGCGCACCTCGTCCTCCAGCCGCAGCCGCTCGTGGGCCAGCGCCGCCTGGCCGAGCAGCGTCGACAGCAGCACCGCGCGCTCGGCGGGAACCGGGGTGCGTCCGTCGGCATCGGCGAGCCCGACGACGGCGAGCACGCCGAGGCTGGTCTTCAGCGGCTGGAACTGCCAGTCGGCCGACACCAGCGTCGACGTGCCGACGCCCGCCGGCTCGCCGCTCGACCACGCCCAGTCCGCCGCGGCGCGGTCGATCGTGCCGAGCGCCGGCACGTCGGGCGGGAAGGCGGCTTGCCGCACCCACTCGCCGCCGCGCTGGAAGAGGACGACGACCGACAGGCCGAGCAGGCGCGCCATCTCCTGCGCGACGACCGCGCTCGTCGCCTGCCAGTCCGACGCGCGGGCGAGCGCCTGGCCGAAGGCCGCGACGGCGGCGTTCTCCTCGGCCGAGCGGGCGCCGAGCGTCGCCCGGCGGCGCAGACGGCCGGTCAGGTTGCCGGTGAACAGCGCGACGCCGATCAGGACGAACTGCGTCAGCAGGCTCTGCGGGTCCTGGATGGTGAAGGTGTAGAGCGGGGGCAGGAAAAAGAAGTTGTAGGCGAGCCCGGCGGCGAAGGCGGCGGCGATCGTCGGGCCGAAGCCGAAGCGCGCCGCTGCGGCAAGGACGGGCAGGAGGAACAGCAGGTCGATACCGCCGGCGCCGATCAGCGGCTGCACCGCCTCGCCCAGAGCAACGGTGGCGGCGATGAGCAGCGCGGCGAGCGCATAGTCGCGCGGTGCCCCCCAGTCGCGCGGCGGACGGACGGCGGCTCGCGCGGGCGCTTCCTCGCCGGAGGGGATGACGTGGACCGCCAGCCCCTCGCTGCCGCGCAGCATGGTGCCGACGACCGACCCGTGGCGCAGCTCGAACCACCAGCTGCGGACCGACTTGCCGAGGACCAGCTGCGTCGCGCGCAGCGCCGCGACCTGGTTCCTCAGGCCGTCGATGACCGATTCCGCCGGCACGGTGGCGACCGTCGCGCCGAGCCCGGCGGCAAGCTGCAGTGCGGCGGCGATGCGCCGCGCCTCCGCCTCGCCGAAGCCGGCGGCGCGCGGCGTCTCGATGTGGACGACGTGCCACGACGCCCGCAGCGCGTCGGCGAGGCGCTTGCCGGCGCGCACCAGCGTGTCGGCCCCGGGCAGCTCGTTGACCGCGACCAGCACGCGCTCGCCGGCAGCGAAGGTGCCCGGCACGGCGTTGGCGTCGAGGTGGTCGAGCATGGCGCGGTCGACCGTCTGCGCCGCCCGCCGCAACGCCATCTCGCGGAGCGCCGACAGGTTGGCCTTGGAGAAGAAGTGGCCGAGCGCGCGCGACGCCTCGGCGGGGACATAGACCTTGCCCGCCTTGAGCCGCTCGATCAGTTCGTCGGGGGGCAGGTCGACGACCTCGATCTCGGCGTCGTCGAACAGGGCATCGGGCACCGTCTCGCGGACGCGAACGCGGGTGAAGCTGGCGACGACGTCGTTCAGGCTCTCGACGTGCTGGACGTTGAGCGTCGTGTAGACGTCGATGCCGGCGTCGCGCAGCTCCTCGACGTCCTGCCACCGCTTGGGATGCCGGCTGCCGTCGACGTTGGTGTGGGCGAGCTCGTCGACCAGCGCCAGGGCCGGGCGGCGGGCGAGGACGGCGTCGAGGTCCATCTCCTCGAGCGTGTGGCCGCGATGGTCGAACCGCCGCCGCGGCACGACCTCGAACGGGGCAATCAGCGCCTGCGTCTCGGCGCGGCCGTGGTGCTCGACGACGGCGACGACGGCGTCGGTGCCGGCGCGCAGCCGCTCGGCCCCTTCGCGCAGCATCTCGAAGGTCTTGCCGACGCCCGGCGCGGCGCCGAGGAAGATCTTCAGCCGCCCGCGCGCCTCGCGCCGGGCGGCACGGAGCAGGGCGTCGGGCGAGGGGCGGTCGTCGGCCATCGCCGCCTTGGTAGCCGCCGCGCCGCGCCCGCGCGAGCCTCGGGCGCGCCGACTTCATGCAATGCTAATGCGCCCGGCGTCATGTCGCCCGCGAAACTTAACGGCGGGCGCGCCTAGCTGGGCCTGCGCCGCCGTCCTGCGGCGCGCCGTGTGGATTGCGGACGATGGCCGATCTCCTCTGGCTTGGCGTGCTCGCCGGGCTGTTCCTGCTGACGCTCGCCTTCGTGCGCCTGTGCGACCGGGCCTGAAATGCTGCACCTGATCCTCGCCGGCGTCACCGCCGCCGGCCTGCTCCTCTACCTCGTGGCCGTGCTGGTGCGGCCGGAACGCTTCTGAGGCCGCGATGACCGTTCAGGGCTGGGCGCTGATCGCGCTGTTCGTCGCCATCCTGGCGCTGTCGGCCAAGCCGATGGGGCAGTGGCTGTTTGCGCTGTACGAGGGGCGGCGGACGCCGCTGCACGCCGTCTTCGGTCCACTCGAGCGGCTGGTCTACGCCGCCGGTGGCATCGACCCCGATGAGGACCAGAGCTGGCGCCGCTACGCGCTGCATATGCTGCTGCTGAACCTCGCGCTGCTGCTCCTGACCTATGCCGTGCTGCGAGCGCAGGCGGTGCTGCCGCTGAACCCGCGCGGGCTGGCCGGCATCGGGCCCGACGGCGCGCTGAACGTCGCCGTCAGCTTTACGACCAACACCAACTGGCAGTGGTACACGGGCGAGGCCGTGCTCTCCAACCTTTCGCAGATGCTGGCGCTGACGATCCACAACTTTGCGTCCGCCGCGACGGGCATCGCCATCGCCTTCGCCCTGTTCCGCGGCTTCGCCCGGCGCGAGGCGGCGGGCGTCGGCAACTTCTGGGCCGACTTCACCCGGGTCACGCTCTACCTGCTGCTGCCGGCGTCGATCGTCTACGCCGTCTATCTGATCGCCAGCGGCGTGCCGCAGACGCTCGCCAGCACCGTGGACGCGACGACGCTGGAAGGAGCGAAGCAGACGCTCGTCGTCGGCCCGGTCGCCAGTCAGGAGGCGATCAAGATGCTCGGGACCAACGGCGGCGGCTTCTACAACGCCAACTCGGCGCACCCGTTCGAGAACCCGACGGCGCTGACCAACCTCGTCCAGATGCTGTCGATCTTCGTCGTCGGCGCCGGCCTGACGTGGACCTTCGGCAAGGCGGTCGGCAACGTCCGCCAGGGCTGGGCGATCCTCGCGGCAATGGCGGTGCTGTTCCTCGGCGGCGTCGCCGTCTGCTACGCGGCGGAGGCGGCGGGCAACCCGGTCCTCCACCACTTGGGCGTTGCCGGCGGCAACCTGGAGGGCAAGGAGACACGCTTCGGCATCGCCGCCAGCGCGCTGTTCGCGACCGTCACCACCGACGCCTCGTGCGGCGCGGTCAACGCCATGCACGACAGCTTCACGGCCATCGGCGGCCTGATCCCGCTGTTCAACATCCAGTTGGGCGAGATCATCGTCGGCGGCGTCGGCGCGGGCATCTACGGCTTCCTGCTGTTCGCCGTGCTGACCGTGTTCGTTGCCGGGCTGATGGTCGGGCGCACGCCCGAGTACGTCGGCAAGAAGATCGAGGCGCGCGAGGTCAAGCTGGCGGTGCTCGCCATCGCCGTGCTGCCGCTGTCGATCCTCGGGCTGACGGCGCTCGCCTGCGTCAGCGCCGACGGGCTGGCGGTGCTGGCCAACAAGGGGCCGCACGGCTTTGCCGAGATGCTCTACGCTTTCTCCTCGGCGACGGGGAACAACGGCTCGGCTTTCGCCGGCCTGTCGGCAGGGACGCCGTTCTACAATAGCTGGCTGGCGGTCGCGATGTGGATCGGGCGCTTCTTCATGATCGTCCCCGCGCTCGCCATCGCCGGCAGCCTCGCCGCCAAGAAGCACACGCCCGCCGGGCCGGGATCGTTCCCGACAACGGGGCCGCTGTGGGTCGGCCTGCTCGTCGGCATCATCCTGATCCTGGGCGGCCTGACGTTCCTGCCCAGCCTCGCGCTCGGCCCGGTCGCCGACCAGGCCGCCGTCGCCGCCGGCCAGCTGTTCTGAGGACGTGAAGCGATGACCACCCAGTCGATGTTCTCGCGCGCGCTGGTCGTGCCGGCGGTCGGCGACGCCTTCGTCAAGCTCGACCCGCGCCAGCTGGTCAGGAATCCGGTGATGTTCGTCACCGCGACGGTGGCGGCGCTGCTGACCGTGCTCCTGATCCTCGGCGGCGAGCCGCTCAGCGCCGGCTTCCAGGTGCAGCTGATCGTCTGGCTGTGGCTGACGGTCCTGTTCGGCACCTTTGCCGAGGCGCTGGCCGAGGGGCGCGGCCGGGCGCAGGCGGCGAGCTTGCGCGCGGCGAAGGCCGAGCTGCAGGCGAAGAAGCTGACGGGCGACGACTGGCGGCTGGTCGGGGCCGCCGAGCTCGCCCGCGGCGACCGCGTGCTGGTCGAGACGGGCGACCTGATCCCGGCCGACGGCGAGGTCGTCGAGGGCGTCGCCAGCGTCAACGAGGCGGCGATCACCGGCGAGAGCGCCCCCGTCATCCGCGAGGCCGGTGGCGACCGCTCGGCCGTCACGGCAGGGACGCGCATCATCAGCGACCGTATCGTCGTCCGCGTCACGCAGGAGCCGGGGCATGGTTTCCTCGACCGCATGATCGCGCTGGTCGAAGGCGCCGAGCGGCAGAAGACGCCGAACGAGATCGCGCTGACCATCCTGCTGGTCGGGCTGACGATCATCTTCCTGATCGCGGTCGGCACCATCCCCGCCTTCGCCCGCTACGCCGGCGGCGCGATCCCCGTCGCGGTGCTGGCGGCGCTGCTGATCACGCTCATCCCGACGACGATCGCGGCACTGCTCAGCGCCATCGGCATCGCCGGCATGGACCGGCTGGTCCGCTTCAACGTGCTGGCCAAGTCGGGCCGCGCGGTCGAGGCGGCGGGCGACGTCGACGTGCTGCTGCTCGACAAGACCGGCACGATCACCATCGGCGACCGCGCGGCGAGCGAGTTCCGCCCGCTGCCAGGGGTCGAGCCCGCCGCGCTCGCCCGTGCCGCGCTGCTCGCCAGCCTGGCCGACGAGACGCCCGAGGGCCGCTCGATCGTCGTCCTCGCCCGCGACAAGCACGGGCAAACCGCCGAGCTGCCGGCAGGCACCGAGGCGATCCCCTTCACCGCCCAGACCCGCACCTCGGGGGTGCGCTTCGGCGACACGCTGGCGTTGAAGGGCGCGGTCGATTCGATCCTCAAGGCCGATCCCAACGCCGTCGGCGGCACCGAGCTGAAGCGGATCACCGACGAGATCGCGCGCGGCGGCATGACCCCGCTCGCCGTCGTCCTCAACGGCCGACTGCTGGGCGCGCTGGCGCTGAAGGACATCGTCAAGGCCGGCGTCCGCGACCGCTTCGCCGAGCTCAGGCGCATGGGCATCCGCACGGTGATGATCACCGGCGACAACCCGCTGACGGCTGCGGCAATCGCCGCCGAGGCCGGCGTCGACGACTTCCTCGCCGAGGCGACGCCGGAGGACAAATTGGCGCTGATCCGCCGCGAGCAGCAGGGTGGCCGGCTGGTGGCGATGTGCGGCGACGGCACCAACGACGCCCCGGCGCTCGCCCAGGCCGATGTCGGCGTCGCCATGAACACCGGCACCCAGGCGGCGCGCGAAGCGGGCAACATGGTCGACCTCGACAGCGACCCGACCAAGCTGATCGAGATCGTCGGGCTGGGGAAACAACTCCTGATGACGCGCGGCGCGCTGACCACCTTCTCGGTCGCGAACGACGTGGCCAAATATTTCGCCATTATCCCGGCGATGTTCGTCGCGCTCTACCCGGGCCTCGGCGTGCTCAATGTCATGCACCTGGCGAGCCCGACCAGCGCCATCCTGTCGGCGATCATCTTCAACGCGCTCATCATCCCTTGCCTCGTGCCGCTGGCGCTGAAGGGGGTGCGCTACACGCCGATGGGGGCGGGGCCGCTGCTCGCGCGCAACCTCGGCATCTACGGCCTCGGCGGCCTCGTCGCGCCGTTCGTCGGCATCAAGCTGATCGACCTCGTCGTCAGCGGCCTCCATCTCGCCTGAGGAACACCTTATGCGCTCCGACCTCACCTCCGCCCTGCGGCCCGCGCTCGCGCTGACGCTCGCCTGCGCCGTCCTGCTCGGCCTCGCCTATCCGCTGCTGCTGACCGGCATCGGCCAGGCGCTGTTCCCGGTGCAGGCGAACGGCAGCCTCGTCCGCGATGCCAGGGGTACGGTGATCGGCTCAAGCCTGATCGGCCAGGGCTTCGCCAGCGCGCGCTACTTCCATGGCCGGCCGTCGGCCGCGGGCAAGGGGTATGACGCGACCAGCTCGGGCGGATCGAACCTGGGTCCGGCGCCGAGGGCGCTGG
>JAFARM010000021.1 GCA_019245455.1 Sphingomonadaceae bacterium
GTCGCGCAACGGCCGCGACTCGGCCGGACGCCGGCTCGGCGTCAGGACCTTCGGCGGCCAGGAGGTCACCGGCGGCAGCATCATCATCCGCCAGCGCGGCACCAAGGTCTATCCCGGCCGCAACGTCGGGCTGGGCCGCGACCATACCTTGTTCGCCACCGCAGCGGGCGTCGTGACGTTCCACGCCGGCCGGCTGGGGCGCAAGTACGTCAGCGTCGACCCGCGCGCCGAACAGGTGGCGGTTCCGGCGGAGTAACGGCGGGGCGGCACCGGCCAGTCCGGCTGCCGCGCAACTCTTTCGTCCGTCATCCCCGCGAACGCGGGGACCCATCTCCTGCCGTTTGCTGCGTGGCGACGGAGCGCGTCGCATCTGGGCGGGCCGCGGGAGATGGGTCCCCGCTTTCGCGGGGATGACGGCGTTGCAGACGGCGCGTGGCAGCCAACATACGCCCACCATGTTATCGTCGCGCCGATGAAGTTCCTCGACCAGGCCAAGATCTACCTCCGCTCGGGCGCGGGCGGCGACGGGGCGGTGTCGTTCCGCCGCGAGAAGTTCGTCGAGTTCGGCGGCCCCGACGGCGGCGACGGCGGCAAGGGCGGCGACATCGTCTTCGAGAGCGTCGCCGGCCTCAACACGCTGATCGACTTCCGCTACACGCAGCACTTCAAGGCCGAGCGCGGCCACCACGGCATGGGCCGCGAGCGGACCGGGGCAAGCGGCGCCGACCTCGTCATCAAGGTCCCCGTCGGCACGCAGGTGATCGACGACGCGCCGGCCGAGGGCGACGGGGAGGAGCCGCTGGTCCTCGCCGACTTCACTGCGCCCGGCCAGCGCCTGACGCTGCTCCGCGGCGGCGAGGGCGGCAAGGGCAATACCTTCTTCAAGTCCTCGACCAACCGCGCGCCGCGCGAGTTCATCCCCGGTGGCCCGCCGGCCGAAGCGTGGGTCTGGCTGCGGCTGAAGCTCCTCGCCGACGCCGGGCTCCTGGGTGCGCCGAATGCCGGCAAGTCGACCTTCCTCAACGCCGTGACCAACGCGCAGGCCAAGGTCGGCGCCTATCCGTTCACGACGCTCAAACCCCAGCTCGGCGTCGTCGCGTGGAAGGGGCGCGAGTTCGTGCTGGCCGACATCCCCGGGCTGATCGCAGGCGCGGCGGACGGCGTCGGCATCGGCGACCGCTTCCTCGGCCACATCGAGCGCTGCCGCATCCTCCTCCACCTCGTCGACGCCGGCGGCGAGGACCCGGTCGCGGCGTACCGCAGCGTCCGTGACGAGCTCGACGCGTACGGGGGCGGGCTGGCGGAGAAGCCCGAGGTCGTCGCGCTGACGAAAGCCGACCTCGTCGAGCCGAAGGCGCTGGCCAAGCTGCAAAGAAAGCTGGCCAAGGCCGCCGGGGCCGAAGTCCTCACCCTGTCGGCGGCGACACGCGAGGGGATCGATCCCGTCCTCGACCGTCTGACCGAAGCGGTCGGCCGTACGCGCGAGCCCGAGGGGGCAAAGGCGTGGACGCCGGTGTGACCCGCGCGGGAACCTTCCTTCTCCCTCCCCCCTGGCGCGCAGCGCCAGAGAGCGGGGAGGGCCGGGATGGGGGGGTGCGGGCGAAGGGCTGCGGTCAGCAGTCGAGCAGCGTTCCCCCACCCCAACCCTCCCCGCTCTCCGTTCGCTTCGCTCACGGGGGGGGAGGGAGACGGGAACTTGTAAATGTCTTCGAGGATGGGCGGTGCGCCATCTCCGCCACGGGGACAGCGTGGACGCCGCTGTGAGCAGCGCGGGAACCTTCCTTCTCCCTCCCCCCCTGGCGCGCAGCGCCAGAGAGCGGGGAGGGCCGGGGTGGGGGGGGCCGAGCGAGGGGCCGCGGTCCGGCGGTGGGCGCGGTGCCCCCACCCCAACCCTCCCCGCTCTCCGTTCGCTTCGCTCACGGGGGGGGAGGGAGAAAGTCGCCTCTCGCGTCGTCGGGGATCGCCGGTGACGCTCGCGACCGCCGCGGCCGCCGCCGCCCACCCTGCCACCCCCTTCACCCCCGCCGCCTGCCCGCGGCTCGTCGTCAAGATCGGCTCGTCGCTGCTCGTCGCGGGCGGCGAGGTGCGGCGCGGCTGGCTCGCCTCGGTCGCCGCCGACATCGCCGACCGCCGCCGCGAGGGGCAGGCGGTGGTCGTCGTCACCTCGGGGGCGATCGCGCTCGGCGCGCGGCGGCTGGGGCTGGCCAAGGGCGGGCGGGCGAGCCTCGACGACGCCCAGGCCGCCGCGGCGACGGGGCAGATCGTGCTCGCCGCCGCTTATGCCGAGCTGCTCGAGGCCCATGGCCTCCAGGCGGCACAGATGCTGCTGACCTTGGGCGACCTCGAGGACCGGCGGCGCTACCTCAACGTCGCGGCGACGCTCGACCGGCTGCTCAGCCTCGGCGCGGTGCCGGTGGTCAACGAAAACGACAGCGTCGCGACGAGCGAGATCCGCTTCGGCGACAACGACCGGCTGGCGGCGCGGGTGGCGAGTGCGGGCGCGGCCACGGGCGTCATCCTGCTGTCCGATGTCGCCGGGCTCTACACCGCCGACCCGCGCGCCGATCCGGCGGCGCGGCTGATACCGCAAGTGACGACGATCGACGCTGGCATCGAGGCGATGGCCGGCGGCGCGCTCGGCTCGGCCAAGGGCGGCGTCGGCACCGGTGGCATGGCGGCCAAGGTCGCCGCGGCGCGGATCGCGACGGCCGCCGGCATCCCGCTCGCCATCGCCGACGGGCGCGGCAACCACCCGCTCGCCGCCTTCGCCGATACCGGCCGGGGCACGGTCTTCGCAGCCGCCGCCGCTGCGCCAGCACGCAAGGCATGGCTGGTGGCGCGGGCGACGGTCGCCGGGCGGGTGTCGATCGACGCCGGCGCGGCGCGCGCGC
>JAFARM010000031.1 GCA_019245455.1 Sphingomonadaceae bacterium
TCGGCCAGCTGCTCGGCATAGAGCGCCCAGCCCTCGCCGTAGCCGGAGAAGCCGCCGGCCTTGCGGATCAGCGGCAGCTTGGCATTGCCGAGCGCCAGCCCGCCCTCGAACTGGTGCCCGGGCAGGCCCTCGTGGAACACGGTCGTCGCCAGGCAGAACTTCGGCCATTCGGCCGAGTCGTGCAGGTTGAAATAGACCAGCCCCGGGCGCGAGCCGTCGAGCGGCGGCGACTGGCTGAAGGCCGACGCCGCGCCTGCCTCGGTCGCGGCGGGGACGCGGCGGACCTCGAACTGGTACTGGGGGATGCGGCTGAACACCGTCGGCAGCTTCGGCCGGATCGCGTCCAGCCGCGCGTTGCAATAGGCGATCTCCTGCGCCTTGCCGGCATCGGTGTTCGGGTAGATCTGCGACGGGTCCTTGTAGAGCGCGGCCATGCGCTCGCCGACGGTGCCCTTGGTCATGCCCTGCTTGGCGAGCAGGCCGTCCAATCGCGCGCTGATCGCCTTCGCCTGGGCGAGGCCGATGTCGTGGACTTCCTGCGGGCTGTAGCGGGTGGTCGTCGTGTTGTGCAGCGCGACTTCGTAGAACTCGCGGCCCTGCCTGAGCTGCCACACGCCGGCGTCGTGCTTGGCGTGAGCGCGCAGCGCGGTGACGGCGTCGGCCTGGCGCTGGAGGGCGGGGAGGACGTGCTCGCCGTAGATGCGCGCGGCGTCGGCAGCATAATGGTCGGGCAGGCCCTTCGCCTTCGCCCGGCGGGCGAGCGACTGGACGACTAGGGCCTGGTCGGCGGGCACGAGCAGCGCGCGCATCTGCGTCAGGGTCGTATCGAGCAGGAAGTCGGGCGGGACGACACCGATGCCGGCGTCGTGGCCGAGCCGCGCCGTCTGGTCGTCGAGCTGCCTGCCGAACGCGGTCAGGCGCGACAGGTACGCGTCGGCGTCCGCGGCATCGTTCACCGGATGCTTGGTGTCGAGGAAATCGGGGACCGACTGATAGGAACCCGTCTGCTGGCTGATGATGTAGGGCGACGGGCCGTAGCCGCCGCCGCCGAAGTCGAACGCCTGCACCGCGGCCGCCGATTCGCGGGTATACTTGACGACGTCGTAGTCGAGCTGGTCGCTCGGCGAGAGCCGGCTGCGGTCGATCATGGCGAGGCGGCGCAGCTGGTCCTGCGTCTGCGCCTTGTCGGCCGCGCGGCCGGCGTCCGAGGCGTCGCTGAGCTTCGCCCGCAGGTCGGCGTTCGCCCCCTTGTCGAGCCCGAGCTGGGTCGCGCCCTCGGGCCGCTGGCGCAGGCCCTCCTGGAAGAAAGCGTCGAACAGGCTGGCAAGCTCGGGGTTCTCGCCGGGCACCGGCGCGGCGCGGGCGGGGAGCGCGGCGGCGGCACCGGTTGCCGCGGTGGTCAGCAGGAAGGCGCGGCGGTCGAGCATTGCGGTCTCCGGTTGCGCGGCGCGGTGGCCGCGAGTCGCGTCGTGGTGGGGCTGTCGCCACAGCTGTAGGATGTGTCAGGCGCGCCTGACAAAGGTGACGAAGGTCGCGCGACGCACCCCCCCGCCCCACTCCCCACGCGGCGACCCCGGCGCGGGGCGCGGTGACGGTAGGGAGGGAGAGGCGACACGACGATCATCGCGCGGAGCGTAGCGCGGCGCGGGGCCTGTAGGACAGCGATTTCGCGGGGTTCCTATCCCTGTCATCCCGGCGCAGGCCGGGGCCCATGATCACAGACCGTCGAGATCATGGGTCCCAGCCTGCGCCGGGATGACACCTCAAGAGTCGTGGGCAGGGACTTGCCCCCCGTCATCCCCGCGACGCGAAGGACAACGCTTGCGTAACGCGGGAACCCATCTCCGGCCGTCGGTGCGCGGCGACGCTGCGGGTCGCATCTGGTGACGGCGTGGGAGATGGGTCCCCGCGTGCGCGGGGATGACAAGGGATGTCGGCGGCTATCGTATGCGACACCAACACCGTCCATGCGTGCCCGGCTCCTCCCCGGAACGGGGAGGTGGCACGCCGCAGGCGTGACGGAGGGGTCGGCCGCCCCACGACGACCGGTTTGCCCGTGGCGAGCGACCCCTCCGTCACCGCGTGCCGCGGTGCCACCTCCCCGTTCCGGGGAGGAGCTTCGCCGTTCCGGATGCGACGTCAGGCGTGCGCCACCCGCACCGGCACCGACTTCGCCGCCGGCACGCCGCTCTGCTCGGCATGGTGGCCGACGGGCATCAGGACGTTGGCCTCGGGGTAGTAAGCGGCGATGCACCCCTTCGGCAGCGCATACTCGTGGACCTTCAACCCCTCGAGCCGGCGCGGCAGGCCGTCCTTGTGGTCGCCGGTCAGGACTACCGCGTCGCCCTCGGCGTACCCATGCTCGGCCATGTCGGCGGGCGACATGAACAGCACGTCGCGCGTCCCCTTCACCCCGCGGAAGCGGTCGTGATAGCCGTAGACGGTGGTGTTGAACTGGTCGTTCGACCGCAGCGTGATGAGCCGGAACCGCCCCGGCGCGTCGTCGAAGCCGGCGGCGTCGAGCATCGCCGGCACGTTGAACTCGGCCTTGCCGCTTTCGGTCTCGAACACCCGTTGCCGCGCCTTGTTGCCCTTGTAGAAGCCGCCCGGCGTGAACATCCGCGCGTTGAAGTCCTTGAACTTGTCGGGGTACGTCGCCTCGATCGCGTCGCGGACCCTGGCATAGTCGCCGACCCATTCGTCCCACGGCACCTTCGGGTTCGGCTCGAGCGTCGCCTTGGCCAGCGCGGCGACGATCGCGGGTTCGCTCAGCAGGTCGGGCGAGGCGGGCGGGCGCTCGCCGACGGAACCGTGAATGCAGCTGGTCGAGTCCTCGATACTGACCGCCTGCGGCCCCGTCGCCTGCACGTCCTTCTCGGTGCGGCCGAGGCACGGCAGGATGTAGCTGACCTCGCCGGGCACGAGGTGGCCGCGGTTCAATTTGGTCGCGACGTGGACGGTCAGCTTCATCTTCGCCCAGGCGGGCTCCATCCGCGCCGTGTCGGGAATGGCGCGGAGGAAGTTGCCGCCGAGCCCGACGAAGGCGCGGATCGAGCCGTCGAGAATGCCCTCGCACGCCTCGACCGTATTGACGCCCTTCTCCCGCGGCGGCTCGAAGCCGTACTGCTCGGCGAGCCGGTCGAGGGGGACCAGTTCGGGTTTCTCGCTGATGCCGACGGTGCGCTGGCCCTGCACGTTCGAATGCCCGCGCACCGGGCACAAGCCCGCACCCTCACGGCCGATGTTGCCGCGCAGCAGCGCGAGGTTGACGACCATCTCGACGTTCTCGATCGCGTGGACGTGCTGCGTCAGGCCCATGCCGTAGATCAGGATCGCACGGTCGGCGGTTGCATAGACCTCGGCCGCCGCCCCGATATCGGCGCGCGGCAGGCCGGACGCGGCTTCGATCGCGTCCCACGTCGTCGCCCGCGCGGCGGCGGCGAAGGCGTCGAAGCCGTGGGTGTGCTCGGCGATGAAGGCGTGGTCGAGCAGCGGCCGGCCGGCGTCGTCGGCCTCGATCAGATACTTGGCCAGCCCCATCAGCACGGCGATATCGCCGCCGGCACGGACCTGGTGGTACTGGCAGCTGATCCGCGTCTCGCCGCCGGTCAGCATCTCGACCGGGTTCTGGGGATCGGTGAAGCGTTCGAGCCCGCGTTCGACGAGCGGGTTGAAGGTGACGATCCGGCAGCCGCGCTTGACCGCGTCGCGCAACGGGTGGAGCAGGCGGGGCGAGTTCGAGCCGACGTTCTGGCCGAAGAACAGGATCGCGTCGCAGTGCTCGAAGTCCTCGAGCTTGACCGTCCCGACCGGCACCCCGATCGTCTTCTTGAGCGCGACCGACGTCGTCTCGTGGCACATATTGCTGCTGTCGGGGAGGTTCTGCGAGCCGAACAGGCGGGCGAACAGCGCGTACATATAGCTCGTTTCGAGGCTCGCCCGGCCGCTGGCGTAGAAGACGACCGACTTGGGGTCGAGCTGGCGCAGCTCCGCGCCGATCTCGGCGAAGGCGACGTCCCACGGGATCGGCAGGTAGCGATCGGTCGCCGCGTGGTAGCGGAGCGGCGTCGTCAGCCGGCCGAGCTCCTCGAGGCCATAGTCGCGCCACTCGCGCAGCTCGGCGACGCGGTGGCTGATGAAGAAGTCGGCGGTCGCGCGGTGGCTGGTCAGCTCCCAGGCGGTTGCCTTGGCCCCGTTCTCGCAGAACTCGGCCGGGTGGGCGTTGGCGGGCTTGGCCCAGGCGCACGACACGCAGGCGAAGCCGTCGGCCTTGTTCTGGCGGACGAGCTCGCGCGCGACCCAGGGGGCATTACCCTCGCGCGGGATGATCTCGGCGAGCGAGCGCATCGACCCCCAGCCGCCGGCGGGCTTGTCATAGGGGGTGAAGTCGGGATGGTCGCTCGCTTCGGTCATGACGTCGCCTCGCTCCTGCGCCCACTGGACGGCAAACGCCGGGCGACTATGCCGGGTCCATGGCGCGCGAGGAACCACCGATCCGCTGGCTGGGCGGCGTGTCCGGGGCGAGCGACCGGGTGCTCGCCGACGAGGTGCCGGTGGCGATCGTCGTCAACGGCACGACGCTGGCGGTGCTGCTGGCGACGCCGGTGGACCTGGAGGACTTCGCGATCGGGTTCGTCCTGACCGAGGCGCTTGCCAGCGCGGCAGCGGAGGCGGGCGCGGTCGAGATCGTCCGCCACGCCGAGGGGATCGAGGCGCGGCTCAGCCTGCCCGACACGCCCGCGCTCACCGCGCGGCGGCGGGCGATCACGGGGCCGAGCGGCTGCGGCCTGTGCGGCATCGAGAGCCTGGCCGAGGCGGTGCGCCCGCCGCGCGCGGTGACGGCGCCGGGGCCGCGGCCGACGCCGGCGGAGATCGTCGCGGCGATGGCGGCGCTGGCCGCGGCGCAGCCGCTC
>JAFARM010000121.1 GCA_019245455.1 Sphingomonadaceae bacterium
CAAGGGCCAGACGATCAGCGCCAACATCGGCGCCGACGACGACGCCTTCGTCTTCGTCGACGGCAAGCTGCTCGCCGGCCTGGGCGGCGTCCACGGCAACGCCGCCGCGCCGACCGGCTCGGCCTTCTATGGTGCCGGCGCGCACACCATCAAGGTGTTCTACGCCGATCGCTTCCAGACGCAGGCCTCGCTCAGCCTCGACCTGACCGGCGCGACGGTTCCCGAGCCGGCGAGCTGGGTGCTGATGATCGCGGGCTTCGGCCTGATCGGCGTCGCCGCCCGCCGCCGCGCGGCACTCGCCGCCTGAGACCCAGACGCCGGCGGCAACGCGCCGCCGGCGTCTACTCGCCCGTCAGGATGCGATCGACGAGCTGGCGCACCGTCGGGATGAAGCCGTTCGAATAGAACGGGTCGGTGCCGAAGCGGAACGCCGAGTGGCCGCCGAACATCAGGTTGTGCTCGGTATCGCCGCCGTGGGCGATGTCCTGCAGCGTCTTCTGGATGCAGAAGCTGCGCGGATCGGCGAGCCTGCCGGTCGAGTTGGTTTCGGTATCCGCCCAGCTCGAAAAGCCGCACTGGCTGAGGCAGCCCATGCAATCCGACTGGTCCGTGCGGATCATGTCGCGGTCCGCCGGCGTGACGAAGACGAGCGTGTTGTCCGGGGTCTTCAGCGCCTCGGTATGGCCGCGCCCGGCCCATTCGCGCGCGCGGAGCAGGTCGTCGCGGGTGACGAAGTATTTCTTCCGCCCGACGCCGACGTCGAGGAGGAACTGGTGATCGCCCGTCGCCGTCGTCGAGAAGGCGACCTGCCGCTCCGACCGCGCCTCGAGCGCGCGCAGGAACGGGTTGCGGACGGCGCTCGAGTAGAACCCCGTCGGCGAGAATTTGTGCAAGCTGATGTCGCCGGGCTTCAGCGTCAGCAACCGGTCCTTCCACCCCTGCGGGATCGGGCTTTCGACCGTCAGCAGCGGCCGCGTGCCGAACTGGAAGACGACGCGGCCGAGCTCGGGATTGTCGATCCAGTCCTTCCATTCGCGCAGGCACCAGACGCCGCCGGCCACGACGATCGGCGTCGAATCCGGAATGCCGCTTTCGCGCATCACGCCGCGCAGGTCGCGGACGCGCGGGTACGGGTCCTGGGGCGCGCGCGGATCCTCGGCATTGCTCAGGCCGTTGTGGCCGCCGGCGAGCCAGGGGTCTTCGTAGACCACCGCGCCGAGCCACTCGGCCGCCTTGCTGTACGCCCGCTTCCACAAGGCGCGGAAGGCGCGGGCGCTGCTGATGATCGGGTAGTAGTGGACTCCGTACGACGCCGCGATCTCGCTCAGCTTGTACGGCATCCCCGCGC
Source organism: Sphingomonadaceae bacterium (assembly GCA_019245455.1). Taxonomy (GTDB): domain Bacteria; phylum Pseudomonadota; class Alphaproteobacteria; order Sphingomonadales; family Sphingomonadaceae; genus Polymorphobacter_B. Next base: position 1,349 of record JAFARM010000121.1, read on the forward strand.
CGCAGGTGACGCCGTTGACGAGGCCGCGGGTGCGTTCGAGGACGCCGTGGAGGACGCGCTGCGCCCCGCCCATTTCCCACAGGACGTTGATGTTGATCGCGCCGACGCCGCGCTTCAGCTCGGACGCCGCCATGTCGTAGGCGCGCGTCACCTGCTGCACCGCGCCCTCGATGGCATAGGCGATCAGCTCCTCGTGCCGCTCCCGCCGGCTGAGCGCCGAATAGACCTGCGGAATGATGCGGCCGGCGGGGTCATAGCTGTCGGCGTTGACCGCGCTGATCGTGCCGACGCCGCCGGCGAGCGCCCACGCGCCGCTCGACAGATGGTTGGTCGCCGCGACCCCCTTGCCGCCTTCGACCAGCGGCAGGACCAGCCGGCCACCCATCATCACCGCGTCCAATCCGTGCATTATCGTCAAGCTGTTTTCCTTAGCGTCGCGCGATATATACGGGCGAACGCCGACAAAAGCGCTAGGGAAAGCGACGCAGCCGATGACCGCCGATTGCCTGACCGTCGGCGTCGCCCAGATCGCCCCCGCCTGGCTCGACCGCGCCGCGACGCTGGCCAAGATGGTGGCGTGGATCGACGACGCCGCGGCGCGCGGGTGTGGCCTCGTCGTCTTCGGCGAGGCGGTGCTCCCCGGCTATCCGTTCTGGCTGGAATGGACCGGGGGAGCGCGCTTCGACGACGCCGCGCAGAAGGACCTGTTCGCCCACTACAGCGATCAGGCGGTGCGCATCGACGCCGGCGGGCTCGATGAACTGTGCGCCGCCGCCGCCCGCGGGCGGATCGCCGTGATCGCCGGGGTGATCGAACGCGCCGGCGACCGTTCGGGCCATAGCCTCTACTGCAGCGCCGTCCGCATCGCCGCCGACGGCCGAACGCGGAGCGTCCACCGCAAGCTGATGCCGACCTATGAGGAGCGGCTGGTGTGGGCGCCCGGCGACGGGCACGGCCTGGTCGTCGCGCCCGTCGCCGGCTTCACCGCGGGCGTGCTCAACTGCTACGAGAACTGGATGCCGCTCGCCCGTGCCGCGCTGTACGCGCAGGGCGAGGACCTGCACGTCGCGATCTGGCCGGGCAACGCGCGCAACACGGCGCAGCTGACGCCGGTGCTGGCGCAGGAGGGGCGGAGCTACGTCATCTCGGCCAGCGCGGTGCTCACGCGCGCCGACATCCCGCCCGACCATCCGGCAGCAGCGATGCTGGCCGCCTGTCCCGAAGTGCTCGCCGACGGCGGCAGCGGCATCGCCGCACCCGACGGGACGTGGCTGGTCCCGCCCTTCACCGGCGGCGAGGCCCTGCTGACGGCGACGCTCGACCCGCGCGAGGTGCGGCGGGCGCGGCAGAACTTCGACGCGAGCGGCCATTATTCGCGCCCCGACGTGACGCACCTGACGGTCGACCGCCGACGGCAGGCAACCGCGACGTTCGTCGATTAGGCGAGCGCGACGCCGAGAACGGCGGCAGCAGCAGCCTGGTTGTCGTCGAACGTCAGCAGCGCCGCGCCGACGCGCCGGCAGATGGCGAGATGGAGCGCGTCGGGGGCGCGTAGCTTAAGCTCGAGTCTTCGGACGAACTCAATCGTCTCCGGACCGTCGTTTCCGTCGAGCGCCACGACCCGAACGATGTCCTGGGTAAGTTGCCGGTAGGCGTCCAACGCCATCGCGGCGAGGGCGGCGTTGATCGCCCGTTCGCGGCCCTTGCACTGGAGAACTGCCGCTACTTCCGCGCCGGTCCAATGGCTGACGACGAGGTCATCCGCCCCGGCGACGCGCTGCTCAGCCGTCCGCGAATGGCTGTCGATCACCAACAATGGCAGCACGACGCTGGTGTCCAGGTAGATCAACGGTGATCAGCCTCGCGCATCTCACGCACCGCATCAACCCAGTCAACATCCTGCTGCGGCAGCGACTCGCGCAGTCGGCGCAGCCGCTCGAGCGCCTCGGCGACGGGAACACGTGGAGGCGGTTGGATCGCGTTCAGCGTCGCCACCGGCGTGCCGCGGCGGGTGATCACGACCTTTTCACCACGCTCGACGGCGCCGAGCAGGGCGGTGAAACGGTTCTTCGCCTCGGCGACGCTGTAACTGGCCATGCGGTCCTCCCGATGGCCATCAAGATAGCCATCTCGCCGGCACAGGAAAAGGGCCGCACCCTTCGGTGCGGCCCTTTCCGGTAGCGTCGGGATGAGCGCCTCAGTCGCGGTCGCCGACGATGAAGCTCGGCGCGAACACCGGTTCGCCTTCGGGCTCGCGGGCCGGCCGGTCGTCGCGCCGGGGGCTGCGTTCGTCGCGGTCGCCGCGCGGGCGGTCGTCGCGTCCGCGGTCACGGTCGCCGTCCCGGCGCGGGCCGCGATCGTCGCGACCGCCGTCGCGGCGCGGGCCGCGGTCGCCGTCACGACGCGGCCCACGGTCGCCACGCGGACCCCGGTCGCCCTCTTCCCGCGCCGGGCGGGTGTCGGGCAGCTCCTCGCCGCTCGTCTGGTCGACGACGCGCATCGACAGGCGGACCTTGCCGCGCTCGTCGATCGCCAGCACCTTGACCTTGACCGCCTGGCCTTCGCTCAAGACATCGCGGACGTTGGCGACCCGCTCGTTCTTGATCTCGCTGATATGGACGAGGCCGTCCTTGCCCCCCATGAAGTTCACGAACGCGCCGAAGTCGACCATGCTGACGACCTTGCCGTCGTAGATCTTGCCGACCTCGGCCTCCTGGGTGATGCCGAGGATCCACTTCTTCGCCGCCTCGATCTGGGCGGGATCGGAGCTGGCGATCTTGACCGTGCCGTCGTCCTCGATGTTGACCTTGGCACCGGTGGTGGCGACGATCTCGCGGATGATCTTGCCGCCGGTGCCGATGACGTCGCGGATCTTCGCCTTGTCGATCGTCAGCGTCTCGATGCGCGGCGCGTGCGCGCTCATCTCGGTCCGCGTCGTGTCGAGCGCCTTCGCCATCTCACCCAGGATGTGCTGCCGCCCCTCCTTGGCCTGGGCCAGGGCGACCTGCATGATCTCCTCGGTGATGCCGGCGACCTTGATGTCCATCTGCAGCGCGGTGACGCCCTCCGACGTGCCGGCGACCTTGAAGTCCATGTCGCCGAGGTGGTCCTCGTCGCCCAGGATGTCGCTGATGACGGCGAAGTCCTTGCCCTCCAGGATCAGGCCCATGGCGATGCCCGCGACCGGCCGCTCGAGCGGCACGCCGGCGTCCATCAGCGCGAGGGACGCACCGCACACCGTCGCCATCGACGAGCTGCCGTTCGACTCGGTGATGTCGGACAGGACGCGGATCGTATAGGGGAACGCCTCCTTGGTCGGCAGCAGCGGGTTGATCGCACGCCACGCCAGCTTGCCGTGGCCGATCTCGCGGCGGCCCGGCGCGCCGAAGCGGCCGACCTCGCCGACCGAGTAGGGCGGGAAGTTGTAGTGAAGCATGAAGCGCTCGTAGCGCAGCCCGTCGAGGCCATCGATCATCTGCTCGGCGTCGGCGGTGCCGAGCGTCGTCGACACGATCGCCTGCGTCTCGCCGCGCGTGAACAGCGCCGAGCCGTGGGTGCGCGGCAGGAAGCCGACCATCGCCTCGATCGGGCGGACCGTCTTCGTGTCGCGGCCGTCGATGCGGCGGCCTTCCTTGAGGATCGCGGTGCGGACGATGTCGGCCTC
>JAFARM010000227.1 GCA_019245455.1 Sphingomonadaceae bacterium
CACGAGACGAAGAACCCGCTGTCGGGCATCCGCGGCGCGGCGCAGCTGCTCGAGGCGGCGGTCGACGACGACGCGCGCGAGCTGACCAGCCTGATCCGGCACGAGGTCGACCGCGTCGCCGCGCTGATCGACCGCATGGAGGGGTTCACCGACACGCGGCCCCTGGCGATGGCGGCCGAGAATATCCACGCCGTCCTCGGCCACGTGCGCGCCGTCGCCGCGAGCGGCTTTGCGGCCGGCATCCCGATCCGCGAGCGCTACGATCCGTCGCTGCCGCCGGTCGCGGGCAACCGCGACGCGCTGGTTCAGGTGTTCCTCAACCTCGTCAAGAACGCCGCCGAAGCCGTTGTTTCGGCGGGAGGAACGGGCGGCGAGATCACGCTGACCACGGCCTATCGCCACGGCGTCGGCGTGCCGCTGCCCGACGGCGGGCGGCGCGCCCTGCCGCTCGAGGTCTGTGTCGTCGACACCGGGTTCGGGCCGCCGCCGGAGGTGGCAGGGCACCTGTTCGAGCCGTTCGTCTCGTCGAAGCGCGCGGGCGGTGGGCTGGGGTTGGCGCTCGTCGCCAAGATCGTCGGCGACCATGGCGGCGTCGTCGAGCACGAGCGGACGGTCGACCCGCCGCGGACGGTGTTCCGCGTTCTGCTGCCGGTTGCGGCATGACGGCAGTGCCGATGCCGCCTGAATCGGGGGGCACGGCGACGGTCATCGTCGCCGACGACGACGCCGCCATCCGCACTGTCGTGCGCCGGGCGCTGACGCGCGCCGGGTACCAGGTACGGACGACCGAAACCGCCGCCGGCCTCGCCCGCCTCGTTGCCGACGGAGTGGGGGAGGTCGTCGTCAGCGACGTCATCTTTCCCGACGGCAACGGCCTCGACGGACTGGCCGGGCTGCTCGCCGCGCGGCCGGGGCTGAAGGTCATCGTCATCAGCGCGCAGAACACGCTGTCGACCGCCGTCCGCGCGACCGAGGCGGGCGCCTTCGACTATCTGCCCAAGCCGTTCGACCTCGACGAGCTGACCCGCGCCGTCGCCAGCGCGCTCGACGCTGGGACATCGGCGGGCGGAGAGGCGGAGTTGGGCGACGGGATGCCGCTGATCGGCCGATCGGCGGCGATGCAGGAGGTGTATCGCACCATCGCCCGCGTCGTGCCGACTGGCCTGACGGTGATGGTCCTGGGCGAATCGGGCACCGGCAAGGAACTCGTCGCCCGCGCCATCCACGATCTTGGACCCCGCGCCGGGCGGCTCTTCGTCGCGGTCAACATGGCGGCGATCCCGCGCGAGCTGATCGAAAGCGAGCTGTTCGGGCATGAACGGGGTGCCTTCACGGGCGCTGCGGCGCGCGCGTCGGGGCGCTTCGAGCAGGCGGAGGGGGGCACGCTGTTCCTCGACGAGATCGGCGATATGCCCTTGGACGCGCAGACGCGGCTGCTGCGCGTGCTCCAGTCGGGCGAGTTCACCGCCGTCGGCAGCGCGCGGGTGCAGCGCGCCGACGTGCGCATCGTCGCGGCGACCAATCAGGACCTGCGCCGCCTGATCGACGCGGGGCGCTTCCGCGAGGACCTCTATTATCGCCTCAACGTCGTGCCGTTGCGCCTGCCGCCGCTGCGCGCGCGGATCGAGGACGTGCCCGTGCTCGCGCGCCACTTCCTCGACCGCGCCGCGGCGGAAGGCTTGCCGCGCAAGGCGCTCGACGCCGACGCGGTGGCGGCGCTCCAGGCGCACGGCTGGCCGGGCAACGTCCGCGAGCTCGAAAACCTGATGCGGCGGCTGGCGGCCTTGACGCGCGGCGAGACGATCGGCGCAGCGGCGATCGCCGACAGCCTGGACGCCGCGCCGCCCGTCGCGGCCGACGGCGCGGCCACGCTCGGCGAGGCGGTCGAGCACCACCTCGGCCGCTATCTCGCCGCCTTTGCCGGCAGTGTTCCACCCGACGGCTGGTACGACCGCGTGCTGGCCGAGGTCGAGGCGCCGCTCCTCCGCCTGAGCCTGGCGGCGACCGGGGGCAACCAGATCCGCGCGGCGAAGCTGCTCGGCATCAACCGGAACACGCTGCGCAAGAAGCTGACCGAGCGTGGGGTCGCGGCGCGAGAGTGAGCGTCGCGGCGTCGACGTTATCCGATGACAGAAGGGTAGCGAGGGGCCTGCCTCCTGAAGACAGACGATCGTGTTTCGTCGCGTCGCCGCAACGACTGTGTTCCTTTTGCCACGCGGACGCGGTAACGTCGTCGCAATGCCGCCGCCATCCGCCCGTCATGCGTCGCGCCGCCGTTGGCGGTCGCTGCGCCGCCGCTTCAACCGCTGGGTGACGCGGGTCGACCTGTGGCCGCGGCTCGAGCTGGCGATCGGCGCGCTGGTCGTCGTGCTCGGGCTGTCGAGCTATGCCATCCT
>JAFARM010000323.1 GCA_019245455.1 Sphingomonadaceae bacterium
CCCGGCCATGTCACGGCGACGGTCGGCGGCACGAGCAAGGACGAGTACGCGGCCGCGCTCAACTTCACGACGGCCGAGAGCCGCAGCGGCGCGCCCGACCTGCTCGGCTTCTGCGTCGACCTGCCGCATCCGATCTACGTCAACATCGGCTCGCAGCTGGCCGAGACGCTCCACTTCCACGTCGCGCCGCTGACCACCGACGGCTACGGCAATCCGCTGTCGAGCGGCCAGGTGCGGCAGATCACCGGCCTCGCCCGGCTCGGCTTCACCATCGGCCACGGCAGCGCCGCCGACACGGCGACGCAGCTCGCCGCGATCCAGCAGGCGATCTGGACGGTCGAATATCCGACGGCGACCTTCGCCGCGGCGGGCGACAATGCCGCCGCGCAGGCGACCTATGCCGCCAGCTTCCTCGCCCAGGCCCCCCGCCTCTCGGGCTTCGTCCGCTTCCTGTCGTCGGATGATGGCACGATCCAGGGCCAGGCGACCGACGTCGGCGGCGTTCCCGAGCCGGCGTCGTGGGCGCTTCTCGTCGCCGGCTTCGGCGTCGTCGGCGCGCTCCAGCGCCGCCGCTCCGGAACGCTGGCGACGGTCGCCGCCTGAGGCACGCGGCGGGCGTCGACAGCGGGCGTCGCCTAGGGCTGGCGTCGGCCGCCGCCCCGCTCTACGCTGCGCCGCAGCAGGAGTGCGTGGCGTGCGGCCGATCGTCATTGCCCATCGCGGTGCCTCGGCGCACCGCCCCGAACATACGCTGGCGGCGTACCGGCTCGCCATCGCCGCCGGGGCCGACTTCATCGAACCCGACCTCGTGCCGACGCGCGACCATGTCCTCGTCGCCCGGCACGAGAACGCCATCGGCGGCACGACCGACGTTGCCGCCCATCCCGAGTTCGCCGCGCGGCGGACGACGAAGGTCATCGATGGCGTTGCGGTCGACGACTGGTTCGTCGAGGACTTCACCCTCGCCGAACTGAAGCGGCTGCGCGCGCGCGAACGGCTGCCCGCGCTGCGGCCGGCGAACACCGCCTATGACGGCCGCTTCGAGGTGCCGACTGTGGCCGAGATCCTCGACCTTGCCGCGCGCGAAAGCGCGCGCCTGGGGCGGACGGTCGGCGTCTATCCCGAGACCAAGCATCCCAGCTATTTCCGCGGCCTCGGCCTGCCGCTCGAGGAGGCGCTCGTCGCGCAGTTGACAGCGGCGGGCTATACCGGGAAGGACGACGCCGCGATCCTCCAGTCGTTCGAGGTCGCCAACCTGAAGGCTTTGCGGACGATGACCGACCTCAGGCTTATCCAGCTCATCGGCGACGGGGCCCCGGCCGACGCGGCGGTTCCATCGTATGACGCGATGCTGACGCCCGCCGGGCTGCGCGCCGTCGCGGATTATGCCGACGGCATCGGCCCGGCCAAGGACCGCATCGTGCCACGCGACGCCGCCGGCCGGTCGCTGCCGGCGACGTCGCTCGTCGCCGACGCTCATGCCGCCGGGCTTGCCGTCCACCCCTGGACCTTCCGGCCGGAGAACGCCTTCCTGCCCGCCGAGCTGCGCCGCGGCGACGATCCCGCGGGCCACGGCGACGGCGCGGCCGAACTCGCGGCCTTCCTCGCGCTCGGCGTCGACGGCGTGTTCGCCGACGATCCGGCGGTTGCCGTCGCGGCGATCGAGGCCCACGCGTGATGCGCCGCGGTCTCGTCCGGGCGGCGCTCGTCGCCGCGCTCGCCGCCGCCGTCCCTGCCGCCGCCGCCCCCTGGGCGAGCGTCGGCGACGATCAGCTCCGCTCCGACCTGACGCTGCTCAACGACGCCGGCATCGCCCGGACGATGGTCAGCCAGTGGCCGGTGCCGTGGCGCGGCGTGCTCGACGCGCTGCAGCCGTCGCCGACCCTCGACGCCCAGCCGACGTACATCCGCGAGGCGATCCGCCGCGTCCGCGCCCGCGCCCAGCGCGAGACGGCCGAGGGCGGGCGCGCCGAGACGCTGCTCGACGGCACCAACCGCCCGGCGCTGGTCCGCGGCTTCGACGCCCAGGGCTATGGCAAGGGGACGATCCAGGAGACCGCCGAGATCACCGCCGGGCGCAGCGACCTCCACGTCCAGGTCGGGGCCATCGCCGGCCAGCGCGGCCAGCACGGCGTCCAGTTCAACGGCGACGGCAGCTACCTCGCCCAGCGGCTGGGCAACGTCCAGCTGTACGGCGGCCTCGTCACCCACTGGTGGGGGCCGGGGTGGATCAGCGCGCTGACCTACTCCAACAACGCGCGGCCGTTTCCGCAGTTCGGCATCTCGACCGCCGGGCCGCTGCGCTTCAAGACGCCGGTGCTGAGCTGGATCGGGCCGTTCCGCGCCGAGGCGATCGTCGGCATCCTCGACGACACGCGCATCGCCCGCAACACCGCGTTCACCGGCATCCGCGTGACGCTGAACCCGGCGCGCGGGCTGGAGATCGGCGGCGCGCGGACGCAGATCCTGTGCGGCAGCGGCCATCCGTGCAGCGCCAGCTATGTCATCGACCTCAACAACAGCCCGTCGAACCCGAGCAAGAGCGCGAGCGAGGGCGAGTTTGACGTCCGCTACGGCTTCCAGCTCGGCGGCGTGCCGGTCGAGGCGTACACGCAGATCTTCAACGAGGACTCGTCGCCCGTCACCCACAGCTTCTCGAGCTATCTCGTCGGCGGCAGCGTCTATGTGCCGGCCGGGCGCAACACGCTCCGGATCACGGGCGAGTATACCTCGACGATCCCGACGCAGAACCTGTTCGGCTTCGGCACGGTCGGCTACGGCATCACCTACAACGACTATAAATACCCCGACGGGTTGCGCTACCGCGGGCGCGACTTCGGCTTCAGCCTCGACAGCGATTCGCGGCTGATCACGCTGCAGGCGAACCTGACCGACAGCTACGACCGCAACTGGACGCTGTCGCTCCACCGGGCACTGGTGTCGCGGCCGCAGACGGGGGCGGCGAACGTGCTGACGCCGAGCCCGGTCAACATCAATTATGCCGAGGCGCGCGCCGCGCTGCCGCTCCGCATCGGCGTCCTGAGCCTGGCGGGCCGCGTGCAGGACGACCAGCTCCGCCCGGCGCACGGCTGGACCGCGGCGGCGGAAGTGACGCTGAAGGTCAGGGTGCGCTAGATCCTCCCCGGAACGGGGAGGTGGCACCGCGAAGCGGTGACGGAGGGGTCGCTCGCCACCGTCAAGCCGCTCGCCTCGTGGCGAACGGCCCCTCCGTCACGCCTTCGGCGCGCCACCTCCCCGTTCCGGGGAGGACCTACGCCGTCGCCAACTCGCCGATCCGCGCCAGCATCGACGCCAGCCCCTGCGTGCGGTTCGACGACAGGTGCCTGGCCAGCCCCAGCGCGTCGAGCCGCGCCTTGACCGCGCTCACGTCGATCTCCGCCGGCCGCCGGTCCTGGACGCCCAACAGCACCAGCGCCACCAGCCCCTTGACGATCGCCGCGTCCGAATCGGCGGCGAAGTGGAGGCGCCCTTCGGCGTCGCGCGTCGGGAACAGCCACACCTGGCTGGCGCAGCCGCGGACTTTCGTGGCCTCGGTCTTCAGCGCCGAATCCATCGGCGGCAGGGCGCGCCCCAGGTCGATCAGCAGGCGGTAGCGGTCGTCCCACTCGTCGAGCGCGTCGAACTCGTCGGCCACCTCGTCCAGTGTCGCGGGCAGCATCAGTCGCGCAGCAGGTCGTTGATCGCCGTCTTCGCCCGCGTCTGCGCGTCGACCCGCTTGACGATGACGGCGCAGTAGAGACCGGGGCCGGGCGCGCCGTCGGGCAGCGGCTTGCCCGGCAGGGTGCCCGGCACGACGACGCTGAACGGCGGCACGCGGCCGGTCATGACCTCGCCCGTCGCCCGGTCGACGATCCTGGTCGAGGCGCCGAGATAGACGCCCATCGACAGCACCGCGCCGGTGCCGACGATCACACCCTCGGCGACCTCGGCGCGCGCGCCGATGAAGGCACCGTCCTCGATCACCACGGGGCCGGCCTGCAGCGGCTCGAGCACGCCGCCGATGCCCGCGCCGCCGGAGATGTGGACGTTCGCGCCGATCTGGGCGCAGCTGCCGACCGTGGCCCAGGCGTCGACCATGCTGTTCGTCCCCACCCGCGCGCCGATGTTGACGAAGCTCGGCATCAGGACGACGCCGGGGGCGATGTACGCCCCGCGGCGGACGATGCTGCCGGGCACGGCGCGGAAACCGGCGCTCGTGAAGCGCGCCGCGTCCCAGCCGGCGGTCTTCAGCGGCACCTTGTCCCACGCGCCGGGCACGACCGGGCCATGTTCGGCGAGGCGGAACGACAGCAGCACCGCCTGCTTCAGCCACTGGTTGACGCGCCAGCCGCCCGCGCCGTCGGGTTCGGCGACTCGGTAGGTGCCGTCGTCGAGGCCGGCGATGGCCGCTTCGACCGCGTCGCGTACCGCCCCGGTCGTCGCCGGCGACGGGCTCGCCCGGTCCTCCCAGGCGGCGGCAATCGTTGCTTCCAGGCTCATGCCGCCTCCAGTTCCGCGACGACGCCGGCCAGCCACGCCTCGAGGTCGGTGATGCGGAGGTCGATGCCGTCGGGCACGTCCCCGGGCCCCTGCTCGCTGCCGTTGT
>JAFARM010000089.1 GCA_019245455.1 Sphingomonadaceae bacterium
GCGCCGATGCACGCCGCGCGCATCGCCGAGCTAGCCAACGAGGGGTTCTACGACGGCACCGTCTTCCACCGCGTCATCCCGGGCTTTATGGCGCAGGGCGGCGACCCGACCGGAACGGGCAGCGGCGGGTCGAAGAAGCCCGATCTCAAGGCCGAGTTCAGCCGCGAGCCCCACGTCCGCGGCACCGCCTCGATGGCGCGGACGTCGAACCCGAACTCGGCCAACAGCCAGTTCTTCATCTGCTTCGGCGACGCGAGCTTTCTCGACGGCCAGTACACCGTGTGGGGCGAGGTCACGAGCGGCATGGAGCTGATCGACGCGCTGCCCAAGGGCGAGCCGCCGCGCCAGCCGGGGAAGATCCTGAAGGCACGAGCGGCGTAGTCGTTCACGCTCGCTGACCCTGCTGCCCCCTCTCCCGCTTGCGGGAGAGGCGACTCGCGCGCCAGCGCGGCGGGTGAGGGTGTTCCCGAAGCCTGTTAGCGGCGACGCCCCCATCATATTCTTGTCATCCCCGCGGAAGCGGGGACCCATCTCCTCAACCCTCGGGAGATGGGTCCCCGCTTCCGCGGGGATGACAGTAAGAACTCGGAGGGCGGCCGGTGCCGCGACCCCACACCCTCACCCCGGGCCGCGCCTGTAGGCGCGTCTCTCGCCCTCTCCCGCAAGCGGGAGAGGGAGGGGCTACCACTCGAACGCGTCGACCTGCGTCCGCTTGCCGAGCATGAAAGCGTCGGCGAGCAGCTCGATGGGTCGCTCGTCGAAGTCGACCTGCCGCCCCGCCACCAGCTCGGCGAAGCGGCGGTAGAGGCCCTCGTACTCGGCGTGCGGGTCGTCCGACAGCGGCACCGCCTGACCGGCCAGGTCGAGCCCCGTCCCGCCGCCGGTCAGCTTGAGCGTACCCGCATCGGTGTCGACGTCGATCTCCCACGTCTGCTCGCCGGTCTGCCGCCAGTCGAAGCGCACGTCCATCGCCACGCCGGCATCGTCGGTCATGGCCAGCGTCGCCGCGATCGGCGTGTCGCGGTTCGCCGGGAAGAACAGCTCGGCCGCCGTGATGAACGGGCTCGCCGGCAGGATGGCGGTCAGCGACGACAAAGCGTTGATGCCGGGATCGAAGACGCCAAGGCCGCCGGGCTGGAACACCCAGTCCTGCCCCGGGTGCCAGCGGCGGACGTCCTCCAGCCAGCGGACGCGCACCGCCTTGACCGCCTTGTCCTTCAGCCAGTCGCGCGCCGGCGCCACGGCGGGGGCGAAGCGCGAGTGGTAGGTGGCGAACAGCGCGACGTTCTTGGCCCTCGCCAGCCCCGGCAGGTCCTCGATCTCGCTCAAGGTCGCCCCCGGCGGCTTTTCGAGCATGACGTGCAGGCCGCGGTTGAGCGCGTCGCGGATCAGCACGTGGCGGTCGACCGGTGGGGTGCAGATCGTCACCGCCTCGATCTCCGGATGCTCGCTCAGCATCGTGTCGATGTCGGGCACGGTCGGCACGCCGTCGACCGGCTGGCCCGACTTGCTGGCCGCGGCGACGAGGTCGAACGCCGGGTCGGCGGCGATGACCGGCAGGTGCTGGTCGCGCGCGATCTTGCCGACGCCGACGATGCCGAGCTTGATGGGCATGGAGGTCTCCCGCGGTTGGAGGGTCAACAAAGGATCTCGCTTACGGTGCCGTCATGCTGGCGAACGCCAGCATCCAAGGTGGTGCCAACCGGCGATCGGGAAGTCGCGCACGGCCGTGGATGCTGGCCTTCGCCGGCATGACCCCGATCGGCTAGTCAAGGTCGCGTGCGATGTCGGGCCGCCTGAGGATCGCGTCGATCCGCTTGGCCGCGTCGAAGCTCTCGTCGAGGCGGAACGACAGGTCGGGCGTGTACTTGGTGGCAAGGCTCCGCGCGACCTCGCCGCGCAGGAAGCGGGCATTGGCCTTCAGCGCCGCCAGCACGGCCTCCGCATTCGCCCCGCCGAGCGGGTGGACGAACACCGTCGCCTGCCTGAGGTCGGGGGTGACGCGGACCTCGCTGACCGACACGATCGTCGCCTCCAGCACGGGGTCGCGCACCGCGCGCCGGCCGAGCACGTTCGCCAGCGCGTGGCGCACCTGCTCGCCGATGCGGAGCAGCCGCACCGACTTGCCCGCGTCTCTGCCGTCCCTGTCCGCCTTCATCGTGCGGAGTCTAGCAGCCGCGGGCGGCGGCGGCACTCACTCTTTCGCCCCCAGGCGGGCGAACACCGCCTCGACCAGCTGCGGCCCGGTGCGCGCCTCGGCCGGCGCGAGCGGCACCGGCTGGCTGGCAGCAGGCCCCACAGCCGGCCTTGCACGACACGGCGCGCCCGGCCGCCGCGGCGCGCTCGGCTCCCCGTGCTCGGCGAGCACGCCGGCGAACTGCTGGAACAGCGGCAGCAGCCCGGCCATCGGCGTCGACCCCGACGGTACGGTGGCGCTGACCGGCGTGTCGCCGACGACGACCATGATGTTGCCCGTAGCCATCGCCTCCATCGCCGGGGAGCGTCGCGCGTGGCGGCGAGCGCGGCAAACGCGCGCGGGTGTCGGTGCGACGGCGCACCTGCTTTCCGTCATCGCGGCGAAGGCCAGGTCTCATTCTGAACGAGTGCTTCCCACCAGTGTCCTCCCGGCGCAGGCCGGGAGCCGTCCGGAGCGAGTACTTCCCATCGGTGTCATCCCGGCGGGGGCCGGGACCCATGATCTCAACCGTTCGAGATCATGGGTCCCGGCCTTCGCCGGGATGACAGCGAAAGAGGCGGGTTCGGCCTTCGCCGGGATGACGCGGAGAGCGTGAGAGCCGGCGTCCCGCGCGATTATGGCCGTCATCGACGCGCGCCACCGTCTCGCGCCGCTATTCGGTTCCGTTCTGCGCCGTCCCGCTCTACGCCGGGCCGATGCCTGCCGCCCGTCCCGCTCCGCGCCAGCCCGCCGACCCGCCCGGCACCCCCGCCCGCCGCGCCGCGCTGCGCCTGCTGACCAGCGTGCTGGGCCAGGGGCGGGCGCTCGAGAACGCGCTCGACGCGGCGCTGGCGGAGGTCGACCACCCCGCCGACCGAGCGCTGGCGCGCAGCCTCGCAAGCGGCGTGCTGCGCTGGCTCGCCGACCTCGACCGCCTGATCGACTCGGCGACGCCGAAGCCGCTTCCCGCCGACGCGCGGGCGCGGATGGCGCTCCGGATCGGGCTCGCCGGCCGGCTGCTGCTCGGCACGCCGCCGCACGCGGTGGTGGCGACGACGCTGGCGCTGGTCGAGGGCGGGCCGCGCCGGCTGGTCCACGCCGTCCTTTCGCGGCTGCTGCGCGAAGGGGCGGCGCTTCCCTCCGCGCCGGCGCTGCCCGAGCCGTACCGCAGCCGGTGGACGAGGACATGGGGGCCGGCGGCGGCCGAGGCCGCGGCGGTGGCGCTGGCGCACGAGCCGCCGGTTGACCTCACCCTGCGCGACCCAGCCGCGACGCCCGCGTGGGCGGAGCGGCTGGGCGGCACGTCGCTCGCGCCGGGCCATGTCCGGCTCGGCCAGCGCGCGGCGATTCCCGACCTGCCGGGCTTCGCCGAGGGGGCGTGGTGGGTGCAGGACCTTGCCGCCTCGCTGCCGGCGCGGCTGCTGGGGGCGCGGCCCGGCGAGCACGTCCTCGACCTGTGCGCCGCGCCGGGGGGCAAGACGCTGCAGCTTGCCGCCGCAGGGGCGGCGGTGACCGCGCTGGACGTGTCCGAGCCACGCCTCGATCGCCTGCGCGAGAACCTCGCCCGCACGCGGCTGGTGGCCGAGGTCGTCGCCGCCGACGCGCTCGCCTGGCAGCCGGATGCGCCGTTCGACGCCGTCCTGCTCGACGCGCCGTGCTCGGCGAGCGGCATCTTCCGCCGCCATCCCGACGTCCTCCACCTGAAGGGCGGGCGCGACCTCGCGCCGCTGACCGCGCTCCAGGCGGCGCTGATCGTCCGCGCGGCGGACTGGCTGCGGCCCGGCGGGCGGCTGGTGTTCTCGACGTGCAGCCTCGAACGCGCCGAGGGCGAGGACCAGCTCGCCGCCGCGCTGGCCCGCCGCCCCGACCTGCGGCTCGATCCGGTCTATGCCGACGAGCTGCCGCCCGGCTTCACCCCCCGTGACGGCACCGTCCGCGTCCTCCCCGGCACGCTTGCGGAACGGGGCGGCGTCGACGGCTTCTTCATCGCCCGGATGGTGAGGGCGGGGTAGGGACGGCCCTCGCTCGTCATCCGGGATGACAAGGAAGGGGGCAGCCCGCTGCTCGCCACCGCCCGCGTCCCCACGAACGCCGGGTGACGCGCGCGCGCGGCTGCGGTACGGTGGCGCGATGACCGCGACCTACCACGTCAAGACCTTCGGCTGCCAGATGAACGTCTACGACAGCGAGCGCATCGGCGAGCTGCTCGAGGCGGAGGGCTACGCGCCCGCCGGCATCGACACGGCCGACGTCGTGGTGCTCAACACCTGCCACATCCGCGAGCGCGCGGCGGAGAAGACGTACAGCGACGTCGGCCGGCTGCGGACTCGTCCGGCCGCGCCGCGCATCGTCGTCGCAGGCTGCGTCGCCCAGGCCGAGGGCGCGGAGATAATCGCCCGCGCTCCCGCCGTCGACGTGGTGGTGGGGCCGAACGCCTACCACCGGCTGCCGGCGCTGCTCGCCACCGGCGGCGTCGACACCGAGATGCCGCCCGAGCCCAAGTTCGACGCGCTGCCGCCGCGCCGGGCGACCGCCGGCCACGCGGCGTTCCTGACGGTGCAGGAGGGGTGCGACAAGTTCTGCACCTTCTGCGTGGTGCCCTATACGCGCGGGGGCGAGGTCTCGCGCCCGGCCGAGGCGCTGGTGGCGGAGGCACGCGCGCTCGTCGCCGGCGGCGCGAAGGAGATCACGCTCCTCGGGCAGAACGTGAACGCCTACCGCGATGGCGAGGTCACGGTTGCCGGCCTCATCCGCCGCATCGCCGCGCTGCCTGGCCTAGCCCGCCTGCGCTACACCACCTCGCACCCACGCGACATGGCCGACGACCTGATCGCCGCGCACGGCGAGGTCGAGGTGCTGATGCCCTACCTCCATTTGCCGGTGCAGTCCGGATCGACCCGCGTGCTGAAGGCGATGAACCGGGCGCATACGCGCGACAGCTATCTCCGCATCCTCGACCGGCTGCGCGCGGCGCGCCCCGACATCGCCCTGTCCGGCGACTTCATCGTCGGCTTCCCCGGCGAGACCGACGCCGACTTCGCCGAGACCGTGCGGATCGTCCGCGAGGTCGGCTACGCCCAGGCGTACAGCTTCAAGTACAGCGCCCGCCCTGGCACGCCGGCCGCGAGCTTGCCCGGCCAGGTGCCCGAGGACGTCAAGGACGCGCGCCTCGCCGAGCTGCAGGCTGCGATCGGCGATTGTGCGCTGGCGTTCAACCGGGCGAGCGTCGGCACCCGCTGCGACGTCCTCCTCGACCGCCCTGGACGCCGCCCCGGCCAGCTGATCGGCAAGTCGCCGTGGCTGCAGTCGGTCGTCGTCACCGACCCGGCCGCGCGGATCGGCGACCTCGTCCCCGTCGACCTGACCGACGCCCAGCCCAACAGCCTGACAGGAGTGCCTGTGACGCGCACGGACCCGCCCCTGACCCGAGCCGCCGCCTAGTGGCGAAGAAGTCCGCGCCGCGCGGGCCTTCGGGGCCGCTCCGACCGCACGCGCCCGCCGCCGCCGGCGACCGCGTCCGCCTCGAGCTCGAGTTCGACCGGCCGCAGCTGCTCGGTCCCCTGTTCGGGCAGTACGACCAGAACCTGATCGTGCTGGAGAACCGGCTGGGGGTCTACATCGCCGCGCGCGGCAACAAGGTGCAGGTCGAGGGCGAGGCCGACAGCGCCGCGCGCGCCCGCGACGTGCTCAGCAGCCTCTACAACCGGCTGGCGCAGGGACAGGGGGTGGACACCGGCGATGTCGAGGGCGCGGTGGCGATCGCCTCCGACCCGTCGCTCGACGGGCTGGTCCGCGAGGACGGCTCGCCCAATCCGTCGGTCGTCATCCGCACGCGGCGCAAGACGATCGTGCCGCGCTCGCCGACGCAGGTCCGCTACATCGAGGCGCTCTCGCGCGACGACGTCATCTTCGCTCTCGGGCCGGCGGGCACCGGCAAGACGTACCTGGCGGTGGCGCAGGCGGTCAGCCAGCTGATCACCGGCTCGGTCGACCGGCTGATCCTGTCGCGCCCGGCGGTCGAGGCGGGCGAGCGCTTGGGCTTCCTGCCCGGCGACATGAAGGACAAGGTCGATCCCTACCTCCGCCCGCTGTACGACGCGCTGTACGATATGCTGCCGTCCGAACAGGTCGAGCGGCGCCTGGCGTCGGGCGAGATCGAGATCGCGCCCTTGGCCTTCATGCGCGGCCGGACGCTGGCGAATGCGTTCGTCATCCTCGACGAGGCGCAGAACACGACGCCGCTGCAGATGAAGATGTTCCTGACCCGCTTCGGCGAGCGCAGCCGCATGGTCGTCTGCGGCGACCCGAACCAGGTCGACCTGCCCAACCCCGCTGCCTCGGGGCTGGCCGACGCGGTCCGCAAGCTGTCCGGCATCCCCGGCATCTCGACCCTGCGCTTCAGCAGCCGCGAGGTCGTCCGCCACCCGATCGTCGGCGCCATCGTCGAGGCGTACGAGGGCCCGCCGGTTGACGGGTGAGGATGGCAGCCCTTATCTTGCGTTCGACACGTAGCGAGGCCTTCATGAGTGCCGCCCTGACCTTCGCCCTGTCGGCCGAAACGAGCGAGCAGATTCGCGACGTCGCGCGATCGCAGCACACCTCGGTCAATGATGTGATGAAGAAGGCTTTTCAGCTGCTTCTGGTTGCCGAGGATGCGCGCCGTGGCGGCAAGTCGCTCGGCGTGATCGACGCCGACAAGAAGGTCGTGGCCGAAATCGTCGACTTCTGAGGTGCGAGAGCCGGCACCGTCGACCGGCCGGATCGCGCTGACGAGCCGTCCGGTCAACATCACGGTTACAACACCCGAAACGGACGAGGACGCCCGCCACCGGCGGCGTAAGGACCTGATCCTGTTCGTCGCCTCACTCGCCTTCGTCGCGGTTCTCGCCCTTGTCGCGCTGTGGGCGGCGTTTGGACCGGGCATCGGCGACAAGCAGCGTGAGTGGGGCATGGGCGTGCTCCTGCTGATTGTCGGAGGCTGCGTCGGTTATCTGACTGGCAAGAACGTCAAGTGAAGTGCTGAGCGTCGACACCGAAGTCGCCGCCGGAAGCTGGGACGCGGCGACCGACTGGCCCGCGCTCGCCACCGCCGCCGTCGCCGCGGCGCTGGCGCAGTCGGCACACGCCCACCTCGCGCACAGCGGGGCGAGCGTCGAGGTCGCCGTCCGCCTGACCGACGATGCGGAGGTCAGAACGCTCAACGCGCAGTACCGGCACAAGGACACGGCGACCAACGTCCTGTCCTTTCCCATGGTCCAGCCCGACCTGCTCGACACCGTGGCGAACAGTGACGACGGCGAGGTCCTGCTCGGCGACATCGTGCTCGCCTGGCAGACGGTCGCGGCCGAGGCGGCGGCGAAGGGCCTCGCCCCCGCCGACCATGCCCGTCACCTGATCGTCCACGGGACGCTCCACCTGCTCGGCCTCGACCACGGCGACGATGCGGCGGCCGAGCACATGGAGGCCATGGAAACCGCCGCGCTCGCCACGCTCGGGCTTGCCGATCCGTACGCGGACCCCGATTAAGGGGCGATATGAGCGACCCTCACCCTAGGACCGGCTTCGCCACGCGGCTGTGGCGGAGCCTGCGGCGTGCGCTTGGCGACACCAGCGCTGAGCCGTCGCTGCGCGAGAGCCTGGAGGAGAAGATCGACGAGGTCGTCGGCGAACCCGCCGACCGCGACGACCTGTCGGTCGTCGAGCGGACGATGCTGAAGAACCTGCTCCACTTCGGCGAGCGGCTGGTCGACGACGCCGCCGTGCCGCGCGCCGACATCGTCGCCTTCGACGCCGACGACAGCTTCGCCGACCTCGTCGCCCTGTTCCGCGAGGCCGGCCACAGCCGCCTGCCGGTCTTTGACGGCGACCTCGACCACGTCATCGGCATGGTCCACCTGAAGGACGTCTATACCCGCATCGCCGCGGGGTTCGGCGCGGCGGAGCCGACCGCCGCGAGCGACGGCGCGGCGGAGCGGACCGCCGCGGGCGACGGTGCGGTGTCGAATGCGTCGTTCGCCGACCTCGACGTCCGCTCGCTGCTGCGCACCGTGCTGTTCGTGCCGTCGTCGATGCGCGTGCTCGACCTGCTCGCGCGGATGCGGTCGGGGCGGACGCACATGGCGATCGTCGTCGACGAGTTCGGCGGCACCGACGGGCTCGTCACCATCGAGGACCTGGTCGAGCAGATCGTCGGCGATATCGAGGACGAGCACGACGAGGACGCGGCCAAGCGGCTGCAGGCGATCGGCGACGACCTGTGGGAGGCCGACGCGCGGCTGGAACTCGCCGAACTCGAGGCGGAGACGGGACAGAGCTTCGCCACGCCGGCGATCGGCGTCGACGTCGATACGCTGGGCGGCATGGTCTTCATGCTCGCCGGCAAGGTGCCCGCGGTTGGCGAGATGATCGCCCACCCGACTGGCTGGCGGTTCGAGGTGATCGACGGCGACCCGCGCATGGTCCGCCGCCTGCGGCTCTACCCGCCGGCGGTCGCCGCCGTCGCCTGAGGTCGTACGGCGGGCAATCGCCGCGCCACCGCACCAATCTTGTCATCCCCGCGACCGCGGGGACCCATCTCCCGCAGCCGGCGGCGTTGCGGCCGCGCCGGTCCTGCCGGGCGGAACGCGGGCGATGGGTCCCCGCTTGCGCGGGGATGACGGGGAGGAACGGGCCCTGCGGGATTGCCACGTTACCGTCAGAAAACGCTGTCCTACACCCGCCCGCTTGGCCTAGCCTCGCGCCATGTCGATCCTTGCCGCTCCCGTTCGCTCCGCCGCTGCCCGCGTTCGTCGTCCAGGCTTGCGAGCGAGTCGCTTCGGCCCCTCGCTGACGCCGCGTAAGGTGATGACCTGTGCGACCTTGGGCGCGGCGTTGGCGCTGCTCGTCGCGGCGCCGCTCGCCGCGCAGGAGCGGCCCGCCGCGACCCCGTCGCAGGCCGAACGCGCCCGGCACAGCGGCACCGCGCCCGACCGCGACGAGCCGGGCCGCGCCGACGCGACCAACACCCAGCCGGCCGGCGACCCCCGCGCCGAGCGGGCGCGCGAGAACAAGCTTGGCGACAGCGACGTCGCC
>JAFARM010000239.1 GCA_019245455.1 Sphingomonadaceae bacterium
GTTCAGGCGGCGGTGGCCGCGTTCGGCACGCGGGTCGCGGCAAAGCTCGCCAACCCCGCCGCCACGGGTCAGCCCGAAGACCAGCTGCGCGGCCCGCTCGAGGCGCTGATGCCGGCGCTCGCCGTCGCGGCGGGCCACGCCGTGACCCCGGTGCTGGTCGGCGAGACGAAGCACGCCGCGACCGGCTCCCGTCCCGACTACTCCGTCACCGTCGCGGGCACCCTCGTCGGCTTCATCGAGCTGAAGGCCCCCGGCAAGGGGGCCGACCCCAACCGCTACAAGGGTCACGACAAGGAACAGTGGGACAAGCTGAAGGCGCTGCCCAACCTGCTCTACACCGACGGGCAGGCGTTCGCGCTGTACCGCGACGGCGAGCGGGTCGGTGAGATCGTCCGCCTGAGCGGCGATCTCGCGACGGCGGGACCGGCGCTCGCCGCCCCCGCGGCGCTCGAGCCGCTGATCGCCGACTTCCTGACGTGGCGGCCGATCGCCCCGACCAAGCCCGAGGCGCTGGCGATCACCGCCGCCCGCCTGTGCCGCTTCCTGCGCGACGAGGTGCTCGAGCAGCTGGCGAACAACAATGCCGACCTGAAGGGGCTGGCGGCGGACTGGCGCGCGCTGCTGTTCCCCGATGCCAGCGACGATCGCTTCGCCGACGGCTATGCTCAGGCCGTGACCTTCGGCCTGCTGATGGCCAAGTCGCGCAAGCTCTCGCTCGCCGACGGCCTCGACCGCGTCGCCAAGGGGCTCGGCAGGACCGACACGCTGATCGGCGCGGCGCTGCGGCTGCTGACCGACCAGGACGTGCTCGCGCCTGCGCTGGCGATGCTGGTGCGCGTCCTCGACGTGGTCGAATGGGACGTCATCGCCAAGGGCGATCCCGAGGCGTGGCTGTATTTCTACGAACAGTTCCTGGCGGTCTACGACAACAGCCTGCGCAAGCTGACCGGCAGCTATTACACGCCGCCCGAAGTCGTGCAGACGATGGTCCGGCTGTGCGACGAGGCGCTGAAGTCGCCGGCGCGCTTCGGCCGGCACAAGGGACTGGCCGACCCCGACGTCGAGATCGCCGATCCGGCGGTCGGCTCGGGCACCTTCCTCCTCGCGCTGCTGCGCCATATCGCGCGCGCGGTCGAACGCGATCAGGGCAAGGGTGCGGTCGGCGCGGCCGTCGCCAGGGCCGCCACGCGCCTGTTCGGCTTCGAGCTGCAGTTCGGGGCCTATGCCGTCGCCGAGCTGCGGCTGATGGCGGAAATGATCGACCTGGGCGCCAGCGGCACGCCGCGCCTGTTCGTCAGCGACACGCTCAGCGATCCCTACGCGCCGGTCGAGGCCGGGCAGGGCATCTATCGCGAAATCTCGAGGCAGCACGCCGCCGCCGCCGAGGTCAAGCGCACCCAGCCGATCACCGTCGTCATCGGCAACCCGCCGTACAAGGAAAAGGCCAAGGGGCGCGGCGGCTGGGTCGAAGCGGGGTCGGGCGACCGCAAGTCTGGCAACCGCCCGCCGATCCTCGACGACTGGCAGCCGCCCGTGGCGTGGGGCGCGGGCGCGCACGCCAAGCACCTGCGCAACCTGTACGTCTATTTCTGGCGCTGGGCGGCGTGGAAGGTGTTCGAACAGGGCAGCGGCGGCCGCGACCGCCAGCCGCCGGTGGCGGAGCCGCTGTCGGGGCTGGTCTGCTACATCACCGTCGCCGGCTTCCTGAACGGGCCTGGGTTCCAGAAGATGCGCGCCGACCTGCGCCGCGACTGCGACGCGATCTGGGTCATCGACTGCTCGCCCGAGGGGCACCAGCCCGAGGTCGCCAGCCGCATCTTCCAGGGCGTCCAGCACCCGGTGTGCATCGTGCTGGCGGCGCGGTCGCCAGCGAACGACCCCGCCGTGCCGGCGCACGTCCGCTTCCGCGCGCTCGCGCCGGGCCGGCGGGAGGCGAAGTTCGCCGAGCTGGCGGCGATCGCGCTCGACGACGGCGGCTGGCGGCCGGCGGCGGCGGAGTGGCGCGCGCCGTTCCTGCCCGAGCTAGGCGGCGGCTGGGCCGACTTCGTGCCGCTGGACGCGGTGATCGGGGACAGCGGGTCGGGCGTGATGCCGGGGCGGACGTGGATCATCGCCCCGGACGCGGAGTCGCTGCGGGCGCGGTGGGCGGCACTGGTCGCGGTTCCGGCGACCGAGGCGGCGCGAAAGGAAGCGGAGGCATGGCGCGCGGCGGCCTTCCATCCCCACCTTCGCGACAACGCGCCGGGCGACCGGCACATCGACAAGCCGGCAGGCGCGCTGCCGGGGCACCATCCGGCCTTACCCTCGATAGCGGCAGAGATCGCGCGGTCAGCGGCCGGTCAGGTCATCCCGATGATCAAGCCCATCCGGCATGGCTATCGCTCGTTCGACAGACAGTGGATCATCCCCGACAAGCGACTGATCAACCAGACCAATCCTCGACTTTGGGAACACTACGGAAGCGAGCAGGTCTTCCTGACGGCGCTCATGGTGAACAGCCCGGATGGGGGACCCGCAGCGACCCTTACGTCCCTGATTCCGGACCTGAGCCACTACAAAGGCTCCTTCGGCGGCCGCGTCTTCGCCCTCTGGCAGGATGCCGCGGCGAGGCGGAGCAACGTCGCCGACGGCGTGCTTACTGCCCTCGCCCGGCAGTACGGCGCGACGGTCGATCCCGTCGACGTCTTCGCCTATGTCGCCGCCCTGCTCGCCCAGCCGGCGTTCACCGCGCGCTACCGCGGCGACCTGATCCGCCCCGGCCTGCGCGCGCCGCTGACCGCCGACCGCGCCCTGTTCGCCGAAGCCGCCGCGCTCGGCCGCGAGGTGATCTGGCTGCACAGCTTCGGCGAGCGCATGGCCGGCGGCCGCCCGCCCGGGTTGCCGCGCCTGCCCGAGGGCCGCCGCCCGTTCGTCCCCGCCGGCGGTGCCATCCCGACGACGTCCGACGCCTTCCCCGACACGATCGACCACGACGCCGCGACGCAGCGGCTGCACGTCGGCACCGGCGTCGTCGAGCGCGTGACGCCGGCGATGTGGGCGTACGAAGTGTCGGGCAAGAACGTCCTGCGCCAGTGGTTCAGCTACCGCCGCCGCACCCGCGAGCGGCCGCAGATCGGCGACCGGCGCAAGCCCTCGCCGCTGGGCGACATCCAGCCCGACGCCTGGCTCGCCGAATACACCAGCGACCTCATCGACCTGTTGAACGTGCTCGGCCTGCTGATCGACCTCGAGCCGCGCCAGGCCGACCTGCTCGCCCGGATCGAGGACGGCCCGCTGATCCCGCCGGCGAAGCTCGCCGGCCGCTGACCGCGCCCCGGATCAGTCGGCGAGGAAAGCGGTGTCGACGCGCAGCCCTTCAATCGTCGATGCGGTCACCGTCGCGCCGAAAGGAACGTCCGTGACGGCAGCGTAGCCGGACGGGCCAGGGTCGCGATGAACCCGAAACCGATCCACCTTAAGGTCGACGACCCAATATTCCGGAATACCCGCCGCGGCGTAAATTGCCGCCTTGCGGCCAAGGTCGATCCGCCGTGTCGTCTCGCTAACCTCGACGACGAGAGCGATCGTGTCCGAGGGGACCGCGCCGCCTCCCCGCCAGCGGGTCACGACGATATCGGGCTCGGGCATACTGTCAGGCGCGGCGTGGATAGCAACTTCGACCAGCGCACGATAGGCGCTGCCCGTCTCGCGTAGCCAAAGACCCAGTTCGAGCGCGAGCATCGACTTTGCTCCCGCGTGCCGCGTCCACTGCGCGTTCATGACATAGACATCGCCGTCGATCAGCTCCGACTTCGCGAACGAATCAAGCGCGCCGCTGTCGACAAGGAGGATGAAATCCTCCGTCGATAGCCGTGCGCGCTCGGGGGTGTCGAGCAGATCATCCGGCGCGATC
>JAFARM010000263.1 GCA_019245455.1 Sphingomonadaceae bacterium
CCTTGCCGCCGGGCCCGTGGCGGTCCTTCAGCCGGCGCATATAGCGGCGCAGCTGTTTTTCGATCCGGTCGGCGGCGCTGTCGAAGGCGATGTGCGCTTCGTTCGCCCGGCCCGACCCCTTGAGCAGCAGGTCGGCCATGACGTGCATGACGATGTCGACGACGAAGTCGCCGTGCGGGCCGCGGCCGAGCGTCACCGTCGCGCCGATCGCGCGACTGAAATATTTGTCGGCGACCGCGGTCAGGCGCGTGCGGACGTGCTCGCGGAAGGCGGCGCCGGCGTCGACCTGGTGGCCGGAAACGCGGATGTCCATCGCCTTCTCCTCCTCACGCTGCGGGCGGCCGCTCTAGGACCGGCCCGGATAGGCGTCAATCAACGCGCCGCCGGTAGGGATTGATGCGTCAGGCGAGCCAGACGGGGTCGGTCAGGCCACCGACGAAGGCGGCATGGCGGGCGAGCTCGGCTTCACTGGCTGCGAAGAAGCGGGGGGTCCGGCCGGCGCACACCGGGACCGCCGCCGCCGTTTCGGGCACCGCGACCTCGTCGAGGCCGAGCCCGATCTGCCGGCCGCCGACGAGTTCGATGTAGCAGCGGGCGAGCAGCTCGGCGTCGATCAGCGCCCCGTGCTTCGTCCGCCCCGACAGGTCGATGCCATAGCGCGTGCACAGCGCGTCGAGCGTGTGCTTGGCCCCCGGGTGCTTCTTGCGCGACAGCTCGAGCGTGCAGATCATGCGGCTGACAGGGATCGCCGGCATCCGCGCCCGGCGCAGTTCCCAGTTCAGGAACTCCATGTCAAAGGCGGCATTGTGCGCGACCAGGGGCGCGTCGCCGATGAAGGCGAGGAAGTCGTCGATCACCGCCTCGAACACCGGCTGGCCGGTCAGGAAGGCGGTCGACAGGCCGTGCACCCCCTCCGCATCCTTCGGCATCGGCCGGCAGGGATCGACATAGGTGTGGAAGCTGCGCCCGGTGGGCACGCGGCCGATCAGCTCGACCGCGCCGATCTCGACGATGCGGTGGCCGTCACCGGGCATGATGCCGGTGGTCTCGGTATCCCAGACGATTTCGCGCATGGCCCTATCTAGCGCGGGTCAGCGCGGTGACAAGCTGCCGCACGGCACGCGCGGTGCGGGCCTTGGTACCGCCGGTCGGGATGAGGACGTCGGCGCGGGCGCGCTTCTCGGCGTCGGGCACCTGGCGGGCGAGGATCGCGACGAAGGTGTCGGGGGTCATGCCCGGCCGGGCGAGGACGCGCGCGCGCTGCACCGCCGCGGGTGCCGAGACGACGGCGACGAGGTCGCATAGCTCCGCCCCGCCGCGCTCGAACAGCAGCGGGATGTCGAGGACGGCGAGCGGCCGGCGGCGGTGGCGGCGGAGGAAGCGCTCGCGCTCGGCGCCGACGAGCGGGTGGACGATCGCCTCGAGCCGTTTCAGCGCCGCGTCGTCGCCGAACACCCGCGCGCGCAGGGCGGCGCGGTCGAGCACGCCGCCCGATACGGCGCCGGGAAAGGCAGCGGCGATCGCCGGCAGCACCGCGCCGCCAGGGGCTTGGAGCGCGTGGACCGCGGCGTCGGCGTCGAACACCGGGACACGCAGGCGGCGGAACATGGCGGCGACCGTCGACTTGCCCATGCCGATCGAGCCGGTCAGGCCCAGGACGATCATGCCGTCTCCGGTGGTCGGTGCGATGGAGCGGGCGAAGGGATTCGAACCCTCGACCCCGACCTTGGCAAGGTCGTGCTCTACCCCTGAGCTACGCCCGCTCGGGCAGAAACGGCGGCAGCCGCCGTTCCGGGAGACGGCTCGCTACACAAGGGCGGCGGGCGACGCAAGCCCGAAAACCGCAGGCGGCGCAGGGTTGGCAAGCCCGGCCGCACCGTCCCATATGGCGCGCGACCCCGACTTCACGGAGCGCCTTGATGGCCAGCCTGTCCTCGCCGCAGACCGACAAAGCCAGCATCGAGGCGTTCAAGCGCGACGTCATCGACGCGTCGGTCGATGCGCTGGTGCTGGTCGATTTCTGGGCCGAATGGTGCGGGCCGTGCAAGACGCTGACGCCGATCCTGGAACGCGTCGTCGCCGCCAGCGGCGGCCGGGCGCGGCTGGTCAAGATCGACGTCGACAAGAATCAGGCGCTCGCCGCCCAGTTCCGCATCCAGTCGATCCCGACGGTGTACGCCTTTCTCGCCGGGCGCCCGGTCGACGGCTTCCAGGGCGCGCTTGGCGAGCGCGAGGTCAAGGCGTTTGTCGACCGCCTGCTCGCCGCCGTGCCGCCGGCGCCGGGCGATCCCGAGGCTGAGGTCGCCGAGATGATCGCCGCCGCCAACGCTGCGCTCGACGAGGGCGCGGCAAACGAGGCGGCGGAGATGTTCGGCGCGCTGGCGCAGGCGTTCCCCGACCGCGTCGAGGTCGTCGCCGGCTATGCCCGCGCGCTCGTCGCGCTCGGCCAGATCGCCGCCGCCGAGGCCGCGCTCGCCGTGCTCCCGGCCGACGCCAAGGACCCGACGCTCGCCCAGACACGCGCGGCGATCGCGCTCGCCAAGGACGCGCCGGCGGCCGACGACCTCGCCGAGCTGGCGGCGCGCGTCGCCGCCAACCCCGACGATCACGAGGCCGCGGTCGAGCTGGCGAGCGGACGCGCGGCGGCCGGCGACCGCGACGCGGCCGCCGACGTGCTGCTCGCCTCGATCGCGCGCGACCGCGACGCGAACGGCGGCGCGGCACGGGCGAAGCTGCTCAAGCTGCTCGAGGCGGCGGGCTTCGCCGACCCCTGGGCTGCGGCGGTGCGCCGCCGCCTGTCGACGATCCTGTTCGCCTGACCGTATAAGGGGCCGATGGCGAGCGAGAACCCGATGCTGCCGACGGTCCTGCCGGTGTTTCCCCTGGGCGGCGCGGTGCTGCTGCCGCGCGGCGTGCTGCCCTTGAACATCTTCGAGCCGCGCTATCTGGCGATGGTCCGCGACGCGATGGCCGGCGACAAATTGATCGGCATGATCCAGCCGCGCGGCGACGGCGACCCGCCCGGGCTGTTCGGCGTCGGCTGTGCCGGGCGCATCACCGAGCACCGCGAGACCGGCGACGGCCGCGTCCTCATCGCGCTGACCGGCGTCGCCCGCTTCGCCGTCGCCGCCGAGCTCGACGTGACGACGCCCTACCGTCAGGTCCGCGCCGACTTCGACGCCTTCGCCGCCGATGCCGGCGAGCCGCAGCCGCTCGCGCCTGCCGCGCGTTCGGCGCTGGAGACGACGCTGCGCGCCTATCTCGACGCGCAGGGGTTGAGCGCCGACTGGAAGGCGGTGAGCGAAGCCGACGACGATTCGCTGGTGACGACCTTGACCGCCGTCTGCCCGTTCGAGCCGATCGAGCGGCAGGCGCTGCTCGAGGCCCCCGACCTGCCGACGCGCGCGGCGACGCTCGGCGCGCTGATGACCTTCGCGCAAGGCGCGGGCGACTCGCCGACGCTGCAGTGAGCGGTTCGCCTCCCCGTCATCCCCGCGTCGGCGGGGATCCAGCTCCTGCGGCCCGCCATCGGCGACGAACAGAGGCGAGAGAGGGCGTGGCCCGGGAGATGGGTCCCCGCTTGCGCGGGGATGACGGCGTGGGGT
>JAFARM010000312.1 GCA_019245455.1 Sphingomonadaceae bacterium
GGCCTGACTGGGGGTGGCGGCGTCGCCCGCGTCGGTGGCAACGAGATCAGCGCGCAGAAGCTGCTCGCCGAGTTCGACCGCACCCTGCGCCGCGCCCGCCAGCAGAACCCCAAGCTCGACGCCCGCACCGCCGCGCGCCAGGGCGCGCTCGGCGAGGTCTATGAGCAGCTGATCGCGACGACCGCGCTCGAGACGTTCGGCCACGACGCCGGCTTCGCCATCAGCGAGCGCGCGATCGACGGCGAGATCGCCAGCGTCGATGCCTTCCGCGTCGGCGGCAAGTTCGACCAGGCGACCTATCGCCGGCTGCTCGCCGAGCAGCGCCTGAGCGAGCGCGACCTGCGCGACGGGCTGCGCGGCGACCTCATTCGCAAGCAGGTGCTGACCCCGGTGCTGAGCGGCGTCCAGGTGCCGCGGACGATGGCCGCGCCTTATGCCGCCGTCCTGCTCGCCGCGCGCAGCGGCTCGATCGCGATCGTGCCGGCGAGCGCCATGCCCGCCCCCGCCGCGCCAACCGAGGCGCAGCTCGCCGCCTTCTACAAGGGCCACGCCGCCGCCTTCACGCTGCCCGAGCGCCGTGCCTTCCGCTATGCGATGGTCGACCGCGACCGGCTCGCCCAGGGCGTGACGGTGAGCGATGCCGAGGTGAAGAAAAACTACGACGCCAACGCCGACACCTATGCCGGGGCGGAGACGCGCAAGCTGCTCCAGGTCGTCGTTCCCGACCGCGCCAAGGCCGACCAGATCGCCGGCGCGGTCAAAGCCGGCAAGAGCTTCGCCGCCGCCGCCGCCGCCGCAAACGGCTTCGCGCCCGCCGACATCGACATCGGCGAGCAGACCAAGGCCAAGTTCGCCGCCGCGACCAGCCCGGAGGTGGCCGACGCCGCCTTCGCGCTGAAGGCCGGCGGCACGTCGGCACCGGTGCAGTCGCCGTTCGGCTGGCACGTCGTCAGCGTCACCGCGGTCACCCCCGCCAAGCCCCGCAGCCTCGCCGCCGTCCGTGACGAGATCGTCGCCAAGCTGAAGGCCGACCGCACCGAGGCGCTGCTGTCGGACACCGTCGGCAGAATCGAGGACGCGCTGTCGGGCCGCACCAGCCTTGCCGAGGTTGCCAAGCGCTTCAACCTCGTCGTCGCCGCCGTTCCCGCCGTGACCCGCGCCGGAGCCGCGCCCGCCGACCCGGGCTTCGTCCTGCCGCCCGCCGCCGCGCCGATCCTGCCCAAGGCGTTCGACGCCGATCCCGCCGACGGGCCGACGCTGCAACAGCTGGGCAAGGACAGTTTCGCCGTCGTCGAACTGGGCGAGATCACGCCGCCAGCGGTCCAGCCGCTGGCCAAGGTCCACGACGCCGTCATCGCCGCCTATATCGCCGATGCGCGGCTGAAGGCGGCCAAGACCGTCGCCGACGGCATCGTCGCCGAGGTCGCCAAGGGCCGGCCGTTTGCCAGCGTCGTCGCGGCGCATAACCTGCCGCCGGCGCATCCGCTGAGCGGCCGCCGCGTCGACCTCAACACCGCGCAGGTGCCGCCGCCGGTCAAGCTGTTCGTCACCCTCCAGGCCGGGCAGACGCGGGCGCTCGCTGCCGGGCCGCAGGGGCTCTGGCTGGTCCATGTCGACAGCGTCACGCCGGGCGACCCCGCGACCGCGCCGGCGCTGGTCGACAGCGCCCGCGCCGAGTTCGCCCGCGCCGCCCCCGACGAGATCGGTGCCGCCTTCGCCGCGGCCGTCGAACGCGCCGTCGGGGTCAAGCGCGACAATGCGGCGCTGGCGGCGGCGACGGCGCGGGTCACCGGCGCGGCGAAATAGTGGCGGACGCACAGACGACGGGCACGATCGTCTGGCGGCGGATCGTCGCCGATACCGAGACGCCGGTGTCCGCCTGGCTCAAGCTGAGCGAGCCCGGCCGCGGCGACTTCCTGCTCGAATCGGTCGAGGGCGGCGCTGTCCGGGGGCGCTTCTCGCTGATCGGGCTCGATCCCGACCTCGTCTGGCGCGCGACCGGCGACGCGAGCGACATCAACCGGCAGTGGCAGACCGACCGCGCCGCCTTCGTCCCCTGCCCCGGCGGTACGCTCGCCGAGCTGCGCGCGCTGGTCGCCGCGTGCCGGCTGCCGGTGCCCGAGGGGCTGCCGCCAGCGCTGCCGACGCTCGTCGGGACGATGGGTTACGACACCGCCCGCCTGGCCGAGCGGCTGCCCGAGCCGAAGGCCGATCCGCTCGGCATCCCCGACCTGCTGTTCGTCCGCCCGACCCTGCTGCTCGTCTTCGACCGGCTGAAGGACGACCTTTACTTCGTCGCCCCGATCTATCCGGGCGCGCCCGCCGATGCCGCCGCGCGGGCCGGCGAGGCGATCGACGCCGCCGAGGCCCGCCTCGCCCGCCCGTGCGCCGCCGTGCGCCAGCCCGTGACCGCTGCGCAGACCGGCGAGGTCACGGCGATCCTGCCGCCGGGCCATTATGAGGCGATGGTCCGCGCGGCGCAGGAGCGGATCACCGCCGGCGACATCTTCCAGGTCGTGCTCGCCCAGCGCTTCACCGTCGACTTCCCGTTGCCGCCGCTCGACCTCTATCGCAGCCTGCGTCGGATCAACCCGTCGCCCTTCCTCTACTTCCTCGACCTGCCCGGCTTCGCCCTGATCGGCTCGTCGCCGGAAATCCTGGTGCGGGTGCGCGACGGCGAGGTCACCATCCGCCCGATCGCCGGCACGCGCCCGCGCGGGCGCGATGCGGTCGACGACGCGCGGCTGCGCGACGACCTCCTTGCCGATCCCAAGGAGTTGGCCGAGCACCTGATGCTCCTCGACCTCGGCCGCAACGACGTCGGTCGGGTGGCGACGGCGGGAAGCGTCGTCGTCACCGACCGCTTCGGCGTCGAGTTCTACAGCCATGTCATGCACATCGTGTCGAACGTCCGCGGCCGGCTGGCCGAGGGGCACGACGCGATCGACGCGCTGCTCGCCGGCTTCCCCGCCGGCACGGTCAGCGGCGCGCCGAAGATCCGGGCGATGGAGATCATCCACGACCTCGAAGGCGAAAAGCGCGGGGCGTACGCCGGCGGCGTCGGCTATTTCTCGCCCGACGGCAGCATGGACAGCTGCATCGTGCTCCGCACTGCGGTGGTCAAGGACGGCGTCATGCACGTCCAGGCCGGGGCCGGGGTCGTGGCCGACAGCGTGCCCGCGAGCGAGGACGCCGAGTGCCGCGCCAAGGCCGCCGCGCTG
>JAFARM010000390.1 GCA_019245455.1 Sphingomonadaceae bacterium
CAAGGTCGACCCGACCGACCTCCGCGCGCGCATCGGCATGGTGTTCCAGAAGCCGACGCCGTTCCCGATGTCGATCTACGAGAACGTCGCCTTCGGCGTCCGCCTCCACGAGAAGCTGAACAAGCGCGAGATGGACGAGCGCGTCGAGTGGAGCCTGCAGAAGGCGGCGATCTGGGACGAGACCAAGGACCGGCTGAACACGTCCGCGCTCGGGATGTCGGGCGGGCAGCAGCAGCGGCTGTGCATCGCCCGCACCATCGCCGTGCGCCCCGAGGTGCTGCTGTTCGACGAGCCGACCAGTGCGCTCGACCCGATCTCGACCGCCAAGGTCGAGGAGCTGATCGCCGAACTCCGCGCCGACTTCACCATCGTCATCGTCACCCACTCGATGCAGCAGGCGGCGCGCTGTTCCGACCAGACCGCTTTCATGTATCTGGGCGAAGTCGTCGAGGTCGGGCCGACCGCGCAGATCTTCACCAACCCG
This sequence comes from Sphingomonadaceae bacterium, assembly GCA_019245455.1. Taxonomy (GTDB): domain Bacteria; phylum Pseudomonadota; class Alphaproteobacteria; order Sphingomonadales; family Sphingomonadaceae; genus Polymorphobacter_B. The sequence goes on from JAFARM010000390.1 coordinate 485, forward strand.
CGCGAGCAGCGGACGCGCGAATACGTCACCGGCCGCTTCGGCTGAGGAGGGGCACCATGGCCGAACTCGGCGCGCATACCGTCAAGTCGTTCGACGACGACATCCACCGCCTGCGGTCGCTGGTCACGCAGATGGGCGGGCTGTGCGAGGCGCAGATCGCCGCCGCGATCGACGCGCTCGTCGATCGCGACCCCGACGCGGCGATGGCCGTCGTCAACACCGATGCCCGCATCGACGCCCTCGACGCCGAGGCGGAACAGCTCGCGGTGACGATGATCGCGCTCAGGGCGCCGCTGGCCAACGACCTGCGCGAGGTCATTTCGGCCTTGAAGATCAGCGCCGTGCTCGAGCGCATCGGCGACTATGCCAAGAACATCGCCAAGCGCGCCTCGACGCTGACCACCAGCGGCCCGATCGAGCCGGTCGTCATCATCCCGCAGATGAGCCGCGTCGTCATCGAAATGATGCGCGACGCGCTCGACGCCTTCGTCGACCGCGACGCCGAAAAGGCGGTCGCCGTCTGCCAGCGCGACGCCGACGTCGACGATTTCTACAACAGCCTGTTCCGCTCGCTGCTGACGTTCATGATGGAGAACCCGCAGCACATCACGCCGTCGGCGCACCTGCTGTTCATCGCCAAGAACCTCGAGCGGATCGGCGACCACGCGACCAACGTCGCCGAAATGGTCTATTTTGCCGCAACCGGCGAGCATTTCGCCGGCCGACCGAAGAACGACGACACGGCGTACGCGGTGTGATGACGCGATCCGTCGCCTTCGCCGCTCATGCTGAGCTTGCCGAAGCACGGGCCGCAGTACGTGCTTCGACAAGCTCAGCATGAGCGGGCTTTTGTTTGGAGCGAGCGATGAAGCCCAAGATCCTGCTGGTCGAGGACGACGCCAATCTCGTCGAGCTCGTCAGCTACAATCTCGAGAAGGAAGGCTTCGACGTCATCCGCACCGGCGATGGCGAGGAGGCGCTGGTGCTGGCCGAGGAGGAGAAGCCCGACCTCGTCATCCTCGACTGGATGATCGCCAACCTGAGCGGGATCGAGGTCTGCCGCCGCCTGCGCCGGGCACCCGTCACCGCCGGGCTCCCCATCGTCATGCTGACCGCGCGCGCCGAGGAGGCGGACCGCATCCGCGGGCTGGAGACGGGCGCGGACGACTACGTCACCAAGCCCTTTTCCCCCCGCGAGCTCGTCGCCCGCATTCGCGCCGTGCTGCGCCGCCTGCGCCCGGCCTTGAGCGGCGGCAACCTCGACTATGCCGGCATCACCATGGACACCTCGGCGCATCGCGTGACGCGCGACGGGCACGCCATCGCGCTCGGGCCCACCGAGTTCCGCCTGCTCCGCCACTTCCTCGAGCACCCGGCGCGGGTGTTCAGCCGCGAGCAGTTGCTCGACGCGGTGTGGGGCCGCGACGTCTATGTCGAGCAGCGGACGGTCGACGTCCACATCCGGCGCCTCAGGAAGGCGATCAACGGCGACGACCTGCCCGACGTCATCCGCACCGTCCGCTCGGCCGGCTATGCGCTCGACCTCGAAGGGGTGCCCGCGCCCGCCGAGTGAGGCTTGCACCGTCCCGCGCCCCGGCTAGTGTCGGGGCAACCAGATAGGGGGACCCAAGTGCATCGCCTTCTCGCCGCCGTCCTGCTCGCCGCCGCCGCCCCGGCCGCGGCGGACACCATCGTCATCCGCGCCGGCCACCTGATCACCGACGCGGCGCTGCCGGCGCGCGGGCCGTCGACGATCGTCGTCACCGACGGCACGATCGTCAGCATCGGTGCCGCCGACATGGCCGCGCCGGCCGGGGCGAAGGTCGTCGACCTGTCGACGAAAACGGTGCTGCCCGGCCTGATCGACGCCCATGTCCATCTGACGGAGGACAGCGGCCTGCCGTGGTACGCGTCGCTGCGGCCGAAGTTCTCCGAGCCGTACGCGGCGACGACGGGCCTCAAGAACGCGCTGATCACCGCGCGCGCCGGCTTCACCACGGTGCGCGACGCCGGCGGGCCGACGCTGGCCAGCCTCGCCATGCGCGACGCGGTCGCCGAGGGCAATTTCCCGGGACCACGCATCCTCGTCGCCGGCGATCCGCTGTCGATCTCGGGCGGCCACGCCGACAATGCCGTCGGCCTCGCCCCCGAACTCGGCGACGCGCTGACCGCCGCCGGCGGCAACCCCGGCCTGTGCGACACGCCCGACCAATGCGCCGTCGTCGTCCGCAAGCGCGCGGCGAAGGGCGTCAACGTCATCAAGTTCATGGCCACCGGCGGCGTCCTCGACGACGGCGCGATCGGGCTCGAACAGCATTTCAGCGACGCCGAGATGAAGGCGATCGTCACCACCGCGCACGGCGTCGGGCTGAAGGCGATGGCCCATGCCCACGGCGCCCGCGGCATCGAGGCGGCGGCCAATGCCGGCGTCGATTCGATCGAGCACGGCACCTACCTCGACGACCGCGCGGCCAAGGCGATGAAGGCGCACGGCACCTGGCTGGTGCCGACGCTGATGGCGTACGAGGGGCTGAAGCTCCACGTCGGCAAGAACTTCTACACGCCCAACGTCAAGGCCAAGGCCTTGGAAACGATGAAGATCGTCGGTCGCAACATCGGCGTGGCGCAGCGGAACGGCGTCCGCATCGCCCTCGGCACCGACGCCGCCGTCTATCCGCACGGCCGCAACGCCGAGGAGCTGGCGCTGATGGTCGAACACGGCATGACGCCGAAGGACGCGCTGATCGCCGCAACCAAAGGCGGGGCGGAACTGCTCGGTGTCGACAAGGTGACGGGCACGCTCGAGCCGGGCAAGGCCGCCGACCTGATCGCCATCGACGGCGACCCGCAGAAGGACCCCAAGGCGGTGCTGAGCGTCAGCTATGTGATGACGCAGGGCCGGGTGGTGCCGATGAAGTAGCGTCGTGTGTCATGCTGGTGAAGGCCAGCATCCACGGTCAGGCAAGTGGGCCGGTCGGGCGTCTGGCGCGGCGCTGGATGCTGGCCTTCGCCAGCATGACCTCGCGGGGGGAGGGGGCGCGCTACCGCGCCGTCAGCAGCGCGTCGAGGCTGCTCGGCCCCTTGCCCGTCCGCTCGAGATGGGGGTAGCGCAGACCGCCGTTCCACGCCACGTCGACGGTACGATACGTGTCGTTGGCCTCAATCAGCAGGCGGATCGGCGCGGTGCCGTCCTTGGCCGCGGTAACGACCTGCTTCAGCACGTCGTCGTCGTACTTGGCGCCGTCGATCGCCACCAGCGTCGCGCCGACGGTGATGCCGGCCTTGTCCGCCGGGCTGCCCCACAGGACGTTCTTCACCGCGCCGTGCTTGCCGACGACGAGGCCCAGCGAATAGCTGAGGTCCATCACCTCGCGGCTGGTCTCGCGCGACTTCCACAGCTTGCCGGGCTGGTCGGTGAAAACCAGCCGGTAGCCGCCACGGGTGATCCCGTCCAAGGGGGCCGGCACCCCGGCGAGATCGACGCGCGCGTGCAGGAACCCCGCCCAGTCGTAGGGCTCGACCGCGTTCAGCGCGGCGATAACGTCGTCGCGAGTATAGGTCAGCTCGCCCCAGTCGCGGTCGCGGACGCCGAAGAAGGCGCGGGCGAAGTCGTCGAGACCGCGCTTGCCGTGCGACCGCTCGCGGATCAGGCTGTCGGCATCGAGCCAGATAAGCATCCCCTCGTTGTAATAGTCCTCGGCGCGTTGCCAGCTGGTGTACGGCTCGGGCCGGCGGTTCGACAGGATCTCCTCGTTGGTCGTGTCGAGCAGCGGCCGCCACGCCCGTCCGGCCTGCGCGGTGTAGTAGGCGGCGACCTGGGCGATGCGGTCGCGCATCTCGGGCGCGGGGATCAGGCCCGACCGCGCCGACAGGATGTTGCCCCAGAACTGCGTCTGGCCTTCGTAGACCCACAGCAGGCTGTTCTGCATCGGCACGCGGAAGTCGGGCGTCCACAGGTCGGCGGGGCGGCGGAACTTGCCGTTCCAGCTGTGGGTGAACTCGTGGCCGAGGAGGTCGCGGCTGGCGACATTGTCGTCCCAGCTGAGGAAGTAGTCCGGGCTCGCCTGGTCCTCGCTCGACCGGTGATGCTCGAGGCCGAAGCCGTCGATGCGGTCCGACAGCGCGAACAGGAAGTCGTAGTGGCTGTAGTGCTGCGCTCCGAACAACCTGACCGCCTGGGTGGCGAGCGCGCGGTGGGCGGCGAGCTGCGCCTCGGTCGGCTTCAGCTCGTCGGCGCGATCGGCGAAGAAGTTCAGCGTCACATCGGGCGACAGCGGCTCGCGGCGGACGAAGCGCCCGGCGAAGACCGGCGAGTCGGCCAGCGTGTCGAGTGCGACGGGGGCATAGTGCACCGTGCCCCCGCGATCGGCGTTGTCGCTCGTCGGCAGCGCCGTCGCGCTCGCCCAACCGGCGGGGTAGGTCGCGGACGGCGCGACCATGATCTGCCGCGCGAAATAGCCGGCCGGGTAGAGCACGGTCGAGATCCACTCGAGCGCGAGGATGTTGGGCGTCACTACCACCGGCCCCTGGTCGGGCGCGGTCGGCGAGACGAAGTCGAAGGCGACGTCGATATCGGCGACGTGGCCGGGAATATCGACGTGGAAGGCGTGGACATCGACCGTATCGCGCCGCCACGGCAACGGCTGCCCGCCGACCGTTATCGTCAGTCCGGCGATCTTGTCGGTCTGCCCCTGCGGCGCGTGCGCGCCCGGCAGCCACGCCGGGTAGAGCAAGGTCAGCGGGCCCGGCGTCACCGGAACATTCTCACGGATGTGGAAGACGCCGCGCGCGGTGTCGGTGGCGTCGACCGCCAGCTCGATGGTGCCGGGGTAGGGCACGTCCTTCGCGGAGGGGATCGCGTCGACGATCGCCACCGGCTGCGGCTTGCTGGTGCCGGTCGGCGCGGTGGCCTGCTGGGCGAGGGCGGCGGCGGGAAGGGCGAGGGCCAGGACGGCGGCGAGCGTGCGGGTCATCGTCGTGTCATGGGCGAGCGCCCGCGCCCTGTCTAGCCGGGCGCGGCGGCGCGGGAGCGACCTAGCCGCGCAGGGCCGCGCCGGCCTTGGCCGCGGCGGCGACGATCTTCGCCGACACCGCCTCGATCTCCGCCTCGGTGAAGCTGCGCTCGCCGGGCTGGAGCGTCACCGACACGGCGAGGCTCGGCCGGCCGTCGGGCAGGACGAAGCGGTCGAACAGGCTGGCCTCGGTGACGAGCGCCTTGTCGGCCGAGCGGACGGCGCGGAGCAGCGTCTCGGCGGGCGTGTCGGCGGCGACGACGAAAGCGAAGTCGCGCGTCACCGCCTGCAGCGCCGGCGGCGCGAAGGCCGGACGCGCGCGCTTCGCCTTGAGCGGCGGCAGGGCGTCGAGGAACACCTCGGCGACGACGACCGGCAGGCGCAGGTCGCCCGTCAGCCGCGGGTGGAGTTCGCCGAAGCTGGCGAGCGTCTTCGCGCCCAGCGCCAGCCGTCCCGCGCCGCCGGGATGGAACCACGGGTCAGCCGGGGGCAGCACCGCCAGCCGCTCGGTCGGCACGCCCGCGGCGGCGAGCGCGGCGAGCGCCTCGGCCTTGGCGGCGAAGGCGTCGAAGCCCGCCGCCGGCCCTGTCGTCCAGTCGCGGGCGCGGGCCTGCCCGGCGAGCAGGAGGGCGGCGGTCGGG
>JAFARM010000011.1 GCA_019245455.1 Sphingomonadaceae bacterium
CGCCGCCCCCGCCGCGCCGTACAGCGGGATCAGCCACGCCGAAAAGCCGACGCACAGCACGACAGCACCGATCGCCTGCGCCAGCAGCCAGCGTTGATGCCCGGTCATGATCTGGATGGTCCCCAAAGGTCCGGCGGCGAGACGGGCAAGCTGCCCCAGCCCCAGGATCTGCAGCGCCAGCGCGCCCGGCACGAAGCGTGCGCCGAAGATAGAAAGCAGAAGCTGCGGAAAGATGAAGATCGCCAGGAACAGCGGCGACGCCATCGCCAGCACCAGCGCGATCGTGCGCCGCGCCGTCCGCGCGATTGCCGCTGTGTCGCCGATCCGGGCCGCGGCGGCGAGGCGCGGACCGATCATCATCTCCATCGTCAGCTGGACCATGCCGGCGAGCATGACGAACTGCCACGCCGCGCGGTACTGGCCGACGATCGCCAGCGGCCAGTGGCTGCCGAGCGACACGGTCGTGTACCACTCGGTGAACAGCTGACTGAGGTTCGAGGCGAGCAGCGGCAGCCCGGCGACGACCAGCGGCGTGACCGGCGAGGCGAGCGGGGCCGGCCAGCCGCGGGCGATCGTGCGGAACGACCACCAGCCGGCGACCGCGCCCCAGCTCACGCCGACGACGTAGAGCCCGACCGGCAGCACCACCGACTGCGCCGCGCCGGCCACGATAGCGACGCCGAATCCCAGCGCCGCGAAGGTCGTCCCAACCGGCCCGTCGATCAGCTGCGACAGGAGCACCCGCCCGGCGCCGCGCAGCGCGCCTGAGGCGATCTTCTGCAGCGTCAGCGGCACCACCGCCCACAGCATGACCCCGAGCACCGGGCCCATCGACGGCTCGTGGATGACGCGGACGGCGAGGGCGTCGCGCAGCAGGAACAGCAGCAGCGCGACCGCCGGTGCCGCGAACAGCATCATCCGCCGCACCGCGGTGACGACCCCGTGCGCCTGCGCCGTCTTGCCCTCGACGAGGTCGCCGGCGACCGTCCGCACGACGATCGCGTCGAGCCCGCCGAGGACGAAGTACGACGTGATCGTCAGCGTCGACAGGGCGATGCCGAACTGGCCGCTGCCCGCCGGGCCGAAGCGCCGGGCGATCAGCCAGCTCAGCGCGAAGCTGGCGACCGCGCCCCACGACTTCAGGCCGAAGGCGACGACCGACTGCCCGCCAAGGCGATTGGCGGCGAAGTGCGGCAGGACCGCGCGAACCCGGCTGGCGACATCCATGCGCTGGTCGCCCGCCGGAAAGCGGCTACTGCGCCGCCGGCGCGCTGGTCTTGGCCGGCACCGTCGCGGCACCCGCCGTCGCAGCCGGCGTCGCGCCCGCCGCGGGGGTTGGCGGCGGGGCATAACCGGCGGCGTACTTGATCTTGTCCTTCGCCGCCGCGCGGAACGCGGTCAGGCTGTTGACCAGCGCCTTCTGCACCTCGTCGCGATGGACAAGCTGCTGCGCCGCGTTGATCGCTTCCTCGCCGGTGAACGGCTGTACCTTGGTGTCGGTGACGTGGTTGACGTACATCACCGGCACCGGCGCGCCCTGCGGCTGGTCGGCGAACATGAAGAGTTCCTGCGCGTTCTTGGCTTGGAGCTTTCCGATCTCGCTGATCAGGCCCGGATTGACCGTCAGGGCGTCGACCGTCGCCGTGTTGCGGCGAAACTCGATCTTGCTCGCCGTCAGGATCTGGGCGACTTCGGCCAGGGTGTTCGCCTTCTGCAGGCCGAGCGTCGGCAGCTGCGGCGGACGGAGGAACTGGATCTGGTCGATCGTGTAGATCTTGCGCTGGGCGAACTGGTCGGGGTGCGCCTCCATGTACTTCTCGGCCGCCTCGCGCGTCGTCGCCGGCACCTTCTTGGCGATGTCCGCCTGCAGCGCCTGGACGAGAAGACCATCCTCGAGCCGCCGCTCGGCAAGAATGAAGTCGGGGTTCTTGTCGAGCTTGCGGTCGCGGGCGACGTCGGCCAGCATCTTGCGCTCGACGACGCGGCCGAGAACGACCTGCTCGACCGTCTTGCGCGGCACGTCGGCCGGCGGCCGCGCCTGCGCCAGTTCGGAGTTGAGCTCGTGAATGGTGATGTCGTCGCCGTTGACGGTCGCCACCACCTGGCCCTTCGGCGTGTCGCCGCCGCGGTTGCACGCGCCGAGCAGCGCCGCCGCCGCCAGCCCCGCCAACAGTCCCGTCCGCCCGATCGCCATGGTCATCCCCTTTTTTCCGGTTTGTAGCGCAGTCCTAACAGCGCGCGTGTGAGGGCCAAGGCTTTTTTCGGCTGGCCGCGGACCAGCCGCCGGCCGATCGCCGCCACTGTCAGCCCCCAGTGCCACGGCAGCATCAGCGGCACGCGTCGGCGTATGAAGCCAAGGCGGGAGCGCGCGAGATAATAGTCGGACAGCACGCTGCGCTGCCCGCGGCGTCCACTCGACCCGATCGACCCGCCTTCCTTGTGGTAGACGATCGCGCCGTTGGCGAAGGCGGTAGCGAACCGGCCGCCGTTGCGGAAGGCCCAGTCAACCTCTTCATAATAGAGGAAATAGTCTTCCGTCATCGGCCCGACGACCGCGACGAAGCGGCGCGAGACGGCAAGCGAGGCGCCAAGGACGAAATCCGTCTCGCGCGCGACACGCGACGGATCGAATGCCTGCGTCGCCGGGCCATCGGCGCCGATGCCGCGTGACGTGCCGAGCCACAGGCTGAAACGGTGCCCGTTCAAGGCTTGGACCGTGTCGGGGCGATGATAGTAGCGGACGATCGTGCCGCACATTCCGACGTTGAAGGTCGCATCGAGCCGCGCCAGCAGCGCCGCTGCCGCCTCCGGCTCGACCACCGTATCGTTGTTGAGCAGCCAGACGTATTCGATCGCAGGGTCGCGCAGCAGGAAACCGAGGCCGACGTTGTTGCCGCCGGCAAAGCCCAGGTTGGCCCCCGCGTCGATGACCGTGAGCCCCGACGTGCCCGGCGTTGCGGCGGCAGCTTCGCCCGGTTGCAGATGCTGCACCGCGATCGGTTTGGCGAGCGGCGGCGTGGTCAGCCGCGCCATGGCCGGCGTCGGCTCCGGTGGGGAAACGTCGCCGGCCGCCCAGCCGAGGATCGCCTCGACCGAACCGTCGCCCGAGGCGTTGTCGACAACCGCGACGCGGACATCGATCGTTGAGCGGAGCAGCGACTCGAGACACTCGATCGTGTCGGCGGCGCGCCGCCAGTTGACCAGCACGACGCCAAGCCGCGGCCCTACCGCCATCACCCGACTCCCGACGCCACTTCCCGGCGCGCGCCGCCGGGCCATGCGCGAGGCACAACCCAGGCAATCACGCCCTTGCCGGGATTGCCTTTAGCCCCGCCGATGCTGCACTGCAACAGGAGCTCAGCGGTCGATGCGGGCCAGCGCCGCCGACATCAGCAGCAGCGAGGCGACGCCGGGAAAGCGGTAGCGGAAGCGCGCTTCGTCGGAACGGCGCTCGACCTCCAGCAGGCTGTGCGGACCGGCCAAACGCTGCAGCTCGACCTCAATCGAAGCCGGCGACGTCCCGGCCGGCAGCTCGGCGGCGACATCGGCAGCGACGAACCAGCCGTCGCTGTAGGTCCCGGCCTCGGCCGCGGCGACGAGCAGCGACCAGTGTTCGCGCGCCTCGTTGCCTGCAAGCAGCGCCTGGACGCGGCGGGGCAGGGTGGCGTTCCAGTCGGTCAGGACGCGCTCGACGGCGTTCTTGACCTGGGCCACGTCGATCACCGTCCGCCGCTGATCGAGCGCCGCCATCGCCGCGCGGTGGCCGAGCAGGCGGACGAGATAGGGCGAGCCGCCGGCCAGGCTGCCGACCGTGGCGATCGCGTCGCCGGTGAAGCTGAGCCCCGCGGCGCTTTCGCCGAGGTGCAGGATTTCGCCGATCTCCTCGGTCTTCAGCGGACGCATCGGCAGGCCGACGATGTTGCGCCGGATCGACGGCGCGAAGCCGATCAGCTCGTCGAGGTTGGAGGCGACGCCGGTCAGGATCAGCTGCACGCGCGCGGCGCGGTCGGACAGGTTCTTGATCAGTTCGGCGACATCGCGGCGGAAGTTGGTGTCGGCGATACGGTCGTATTCGTCGAGGATCAGGATGACGCGCGTGCCGACCACGTCGGACAGGAGGTCGCTCGCCTCGCGCGGGCCGAAGTGCCCCTCGGGCAGCATCGTGTCGAAATGCAGTGCCTGCTCGACCACCGCCGTCGTCGGCAGGACGCTGCGATGGTACAGCATCGGGATCTTGGCGGCGAAGGCGCGGAAGATCTCGTCGAAGCGGCCGTCGGTGCCGCAGCTCCCGTAGAGCACGAGGTAGCGCGCCTCCCGCGCCGTCTCGGCGAAGACGTGGACCAGGCTGGTCTTGCCGATCCCGCGCTCGCCGTAGATGACGACGTGCAGGCGCTGCTGCTCGATGGCGGCGATCAGCTGCGCTAGCGCATCGTGGCGGCCGGCGAACCGATCGCGGCTGATGACGGGCTGCGACGCGCCGAGGGCATCGCGCAAGGCCAGCCGGGCGCGCGCAAGCGCCGGCTCCTCGGTCGCCGTGTCGACATCGTCCGACGCCATGGCCGAAAAGCGTGGCAGATCGGACTCGCGCACCGCCGCGTCCTCGTCGAGCCAGAGCGTGTCGAGGAAGGCGGGCCGCTGGTCGCCGCCCGCGGCGACGGTGGGCGGCACCGGCACCGAGGATACGCCCCGCCAGCGCTTGAACAGGGTCGCCATCGATCTACTCTCCGTCACGCGCGCCCCTTTGCGCGAAATCCAACCGTTCGTGCAAGGCACGTCACATTCCTTCGCTACCCCACGACCGCCCGCGACGGCAACCATTCGGCATGGTTGCCGCCGCGCCGCGTGCCTGCTAGCGCACCGCCATGGGAACGCGAGGACACGGGGCGACAGTGGCTTGGCGATGGCGTGCGCTGCTGCTCCTGACCGGTCTTGCCGGCGTTGCGGCACCGGCAGCGGCCGAGGACCAGCAGGGGGCGGCATCGCGGCTCGGCCAGCCGGGGCTGCCCGGCATTCCTGCTGTCACGCCATCGGGCCTGGTGCTGACGGGCAGCATCGAGACGCTGTATGACACCAACGTCATCCGCACCTCGACGCTTGTCGGGGCAGGCGGCCACCGCGACGACTTCCGCTACTCGCCAGCCGCGTCCTTCACCTATGGACGCAGCGGTGGCCTGCTGAGCCTGTCGGTCGCCGGCCTCGTTGGTCACGACTTCTTCCAATACAATACGCGGCTCGACCGCAATCGCTACCTGGGCGGTGGCACCATCACCTATCATCGCGGCACCAGCTGCCAGGTGACCGTCAGTGGCAACTATGCCAGCCGCCAGAATGGCATTCGGGGCGCCGGGGCCGAAACGATCGATCCGTCGGGCAACCCCGCCGACGACGTCGGTGCCGTGATCGACAACGTGCAGACGAGCTCGCTCTATGGCGTCAACGCCGGCTGCGGCTCGCCGACGGGCCGGCTGTCGTTCGGGCTCGGCTACAACCACTCCTCGCTCGCCAACGGCGCGAGCATCCGCCGCTTCGCCGACAGCGACAGCGACACGTACAGCGGCAACGTCGGTATCGGCATCCTGCGCCCCGGCCAGCTGTCGCTGGTCGGCAGCTACTCGACGATCGGCTACCCCAACCGCTTCGCCGGCGTTCCGGGCTTCCTCATCCCGCCGCAGCTGCTCAACGCCGGCGTCCACACCTACCGCATCGGCGTTTCCTTCTCGCGGCCGATCGGTACGCGGCTCAGCGGCAGCATCGGCGCCTCGTTCCTCCACGCCGATCCCAGTGGCGGTCAGGCGCCGTACAGCTCGCCGGCCTACAACCTCGGGCTTGCCTATACGGCGAGCGAGCGGCTGAGCTTCGGCCT
>JAFARM010000086.1 GCA_019245455.1 Sphingomonadaceae bacterium
TTGCGCTGGCGTTCTTCTTCCTTGCGTTCGCGTTTTCCCCGGCGGCGGTCGCGTTCCTTCTGGCCGGGCGCCACGGCATTGACCCCGGCCCCGACGACGCGGACCGGCACGGTCGCCACGTCGACCGCCGCGCCGACGACGGTCGACACGCAGCCCGCCAGCCCCAGCAGCGTCGGGCTCAGCAGCAGCAGCGCCGCAGCCCGCGCGGCCCTCACACCGTGAAGCTCTCGCCGCAGCCGCACTGGCCCTTGGCGTTGGGGTTGGTGAAGACGAAGCCGGCGGTGAAGTCGTCCTCCGCCCAGTCCATCGTGCTGCCGATCAGGTACATCAGCGAGCCGCCGTCGATGAACAAGGTGCCGCCGGGCGTCGCCACCGCCTCGTCGCCGGGCTGCGGCGCGGTGACATAGGCGAGCGAATAAGCGAGCCCCGAACAGCCACGCTTGGGCGTTGTCAGGCGGACGCCGGCGGCGGCTTCGGGGGCCCTGGCGATCAGGTCGGCGATGCGCGCCGCGGCGGCGGGCGTCACCTGGATCGGCGGCGGCCGCTCGCGGCGCGCGCGGGGGGCCGGCGCTTGTGGTGCTGCGGCCGATCCCGCCACACTGTCATCCCGGCGCAGGCCGGGACCCATGGCCTCGGAGGTTCGTGCTTGATGGGTCCCGGCCTCCGCCGGGATGACGGTGCTCTCGTCCACCGTCGCCATCACAGCATCCCCAGTTCGAGCTTGGCCTCGTCGCTCATCTTGCCCGGGTCCCACGCCGGGTCCCAGACGAGGTTGACCTCGCACGTGGCGACGCCCGGCACGCTCGTCACGCGCATCTCGACCTCGCCCGGCATCGTCTCGGCGACCGGGCAGTGCGGCGTCGTCAGCGTCATGGTGACAACGACGTGCCCGCCGTCGACCTCGACGCCGTAGATCAGGCCGAGGTCGTAGATGTTGACCGGGATTTCAGGATCGAAGATGTCGCGGAGCGCGGCGATGACGGCGTCGTACACTTCGCCGCCCGGTGCGTCGGCTGGGACGGTCGCCGGCGGCTGCGTCAGGAAGCCCTCGAGATAGTCGCGCTGCCCGGCGCTGCCCACCGGCGGGGCCTTGGCGACGATCGAGGCGGCGTCGACCTCCTCGACGGTGAAAGACGGCCCGCTCGCGCGGGCCTCGGCGCGGAAGCTGGGCTCGGTCATGCGAAGATCCTCGTCACGCGGCGGACGCCGTCGACCAGCCGGGCGACGTCGTTCATGTCGTTGTAGACGGCAAAGCTCGCCCGCGCCGTCGCCGGGACGCCGAGCACGCCCATCAGCGGCTGGCAGCAGTGGTGTCCGGCACGGATCGCCACCCCGCCCTCGTCGAGGATGGTGGCGATGTCGTGCGGGTGGACGCCGGCGAGCGCGAAGCTGACGATGCCGGCCGAATCGTCGGGACCGAACAGGGTCAGCGCGTTGATCCGGCGCAGTTCCTCGCGCGCGGCGCGGGCGAGCGTGCGTTCGTGGGCGTCGATGGCGGCGACGCCGATGCTTGTCACATAGTCGATCGCGGCGGCCAGCCCGATCGCGCCGACGATGTGCGGCGTGCCCGCCTCGAAGCGCCCCGGCGGCGGAGCGTAGGTGCTGCGCTCGAACGTCACCGTCTCGATCATCGACCCGCCGCCGTGCCAGGGCGGCATATCGGCGAGGATTGCGGGGCGCGCCCACAGCACGCCGATGCCGGTCGGGCCGTAGAGCTTGTGGCCGGAGAAGGTGTAGAAGTCGGCCCCGAGCGCGGCGACATCGACGGGAAGGCGCGGTGCCGCCTGACAGCCGTCGACCATGACCAGCGCGCCCGCGGAATGTGCGGCGGCGGCGATCGCGCCGATCTCGGCGACGCCGCCCAGGACATTGGAAACGTGCGCCACCGCGACCAGCCGGGTGCGCGGAGTGATCATGGAAATGAGCACGGCGGTGTCGATCCGGCCGTCGTCGGTCAGCGGCGCGACGTCGATTTCGATCCCGGTACGGTCGCGGAGCAGCTGCCACGGGACGATGTTGCTGTGGTGCTCGAGCGCGGAAATCAGGATTCGGTCGCCGGGCCTCAGCCGGGTGCCCCAGCTGTTGGCGACAAGGTTGATCGCCTCGGTCGCGCCGCGGGTGAAGACGATCTCGTCGGCGGCGGCATTGATGAACCGCGCCACCGTCCGCCGCGCCGCCTCGTAGCGCTCGGTCATCGTCGCCGACCGCGCGTAGACGCCACGATGAACCGTAGCATATTCAATGCCATAGGCGCGGATCACGGCGTCGATCACCGCCGCCGGCTTCTGCGCCGTGGCCGCCGAATCGAGGTACGCCCAGCCGTCGGCCAGGCCGGGGAAGTCGGCGCGGCGGGAGGCCCCCTCCGGCGGCTTCGCCGCCGCCTCCCCCCGGGGGGGAGGACCGCGAAGCTCCTCCCCCACCGGGGGAGGTGGCGCGCGCAGCGCGACGGAGGGGGCCTCGCTCATGCCACCCTCCGCAGCCACGCGGCCGCACGCTCGGCCAGGTCAGGCGCGCCGACAAGCGCGTCGGCGATGAACGCCTGCGTCAGAAGCGCCCGCGCCTCGGCGTAGGGAACGCCGCGACTTGCCAAATAGAACAACGCGTTAGCGTCCAGTTCGCCGACCGTTGCGCCGTGCGCGCACTTGACGTCGTCGGCGAAGATCTCGAGCTCCGGCTTGGCGTTCGCCGTCGCCCCACGGCTGAGCAGCAGCGCCTTGACCGACTGCACCGCGTCCGTTTTCTGCGCCCCGCGGGTCACGGCGACCTTGCCGAGGAAGCTGCCGGTGGCCGTCCCGGCGAGCACGCTGCGAACCACCTGCCGGCTGACCGCACCCGGCTCTGCATGGGTCACGGACGTGACGATCTCGCGCGTCGCCGTGCCGTCGGCGAGAACGACCCCATTGACTTCCAGCCGCGCCCCCTCCGCCAGCGTCACCTCGACCGCGACCCGGCCGAAGTCGCCGCCCATCGCCAGGATGTCGAGCGCCAGGCTCGCCCCCGCGCCCACCGCCGCGACCAGCGTGTCGACGACCGTCGCGTCACCGTCCTGCACGATGCTGCGCCGCTCGCTCGCGCCGGCCGGCACGTCGAGCCGCACTGGCTCGGGCAGCGGCCACGCGCGCTCGACCGCGGCCAAGTCGCTGTAGCGCCACGCCTCGTCGCGCCGGGTGGGGAGCGCGCTCACGCCGCCTGATCCAGGGCGTAGCCGCTCGCCTCGAGCTCGCGTGCCAGCTCCGGCCCGCCCGAGCGCACGATGCGCCCGGCGACGAGGACGTGGACGCGGTCGGGCACGACATAATCGAGCAGGCGCTGATAATGCGTGATGAGCAGCGTCGCCCGTTCCGGCGAGCGCATCCGGTTGATGCCGTCGGCCACCACCCGCAGCGCGTCGATGTCGAGGCCGCTATCCGTCTCGTCGAGCACCGCCAGCTTCGGCGCGAGGACGGCCATCTGCACCATCTCGTTGCGCTTCTTCTCGCCGCCCGAGAAGCCGACGTTGACCGGCCGCTTGAGCATCTCCAGCGACAGGCCGAGCGCGTCGGCCTCGGCCCGCGCCAGCCGCATGAACTCGGCCCCCGACGCCTCCGCCTCGCCGCGCGCGCGCCGCTGCGCGTTGAGCGCGGTGCGTAGGAAGGTCAGGTTCGACACGCCGGGGATTTCGACCGGGTACTGCAGGCCCAGGAACAGACCCGCCGCCGCCCGCTCGTGCGCGTCGAGCGCGAGCAGCTCGGCGCCGTCGAGGGTGACGCTGCCCCCCGTCACCTCGTACCCGGCGCGACCGGCGAGCACGTAGCCGAGCGTCGACTTGCCCGCGCCGTTCGGGCCCATGATGGCATGGACCTCGCCCGCGCCGACCGACAGGGTCAGGCCGTTCAGGATCGCCTTGCCGTCGATCGCGGCGTGGAGGTCGGTGATGGCAAGCACTTACAGATCCTTGTCGTGGTCGAGCTTCCAGCTGACCGCGGTCACTTCGGTCTGGGAGCGGAGATCGGTCTCG
The DNA here is from genome assembly GCA_019245455.1 of Sphingomonadaceae bacterium. Classification (GTDB taxonomy): domain Bacteria; phylum Pseudomonadota; class Alphaproteobacteria; order Sphingomonadales; family Sphingomonadaceae; genus Polymorphobacter_B. The sequence goes on from JAFARM010000086.1 coordinate 3,998, forward strand.
ATCGCGGCAACCGAGGCCTCGGCGACGGCGGCGTTATAGGCTGCGGATTCGGTTGGCGCGCCGAGGCGGTGGAAGCGGCCCACCTCGGCGACGAGCGCGGCACGCAGGGGCGCACAGGTCCTGAATGCGCCGTCGGCCGCATCGGCGGCCTGCGTCGTCGGCGTCGCGAGCTTCTTAACGGTGGTGTCGAGGCAGTCGGACCACGCCTTGGTCGCGGCGTCGACCCTTTTCCGCCCCTCAACCCCCGCGACGGACGGCCGCGGCGGCGCGGCGTCGCAGGCGGCGAGCGCGAGCAGGGCGAGGAGGATGGCAGGGCGGGTCAAGAATGAATCCTCGGTTCAGGCAGCCAGTCGGGATCGAGCACCTGCTCAAGGTCGAACGGACAGGTCGTCGGAATCGGAGCCAAGGTCAGGTCAATGTGCGACAACCGAGCCTCATCGGCGGCATCGCCGTAGCATCTAGCGAAATCCTCGCGCACGACGCGGCGCAGTGAAGGGCTCTGCTCCAGCACCGAGAGCAGGTCGCGGCGCTGCGTCCGAACCGTGCCGCGCCAGCCATTGAGCGGTTCGTAGGCAGGCGAGTAAGCGATCTTCAGCATATGAACGAGGATCGTGGTCAGTCGGCTCGTCACTTCGCGCCGGTCGCTCTTGCCCACGCTCTCGATCTCCTCGGCGATATGTTCCAGGTCAAGATCGAGATTGACCCGTTCGGACTGGAGAGCGCGCAGCCGCTCGGCCTGACGCTGCGTCCACGCGTAGAAATCGGTGTCGTACAGCGACGCCATCAGCCGACGCTCCCCTCGAGGCTGATCCCCAGCAGCTTCTGCGCCTCCACCGCGAACTCCATCGGCAGCTGCTGCAGCACCTCCTTGCAGAAACCGTTGACGATGAGCGCGACGGCATCCTCGGGCGCAAGCCCGCGCGAGGTGGCGTAGAACAATTGGTCGTCGCTGATCTTCGACGTCGTCGCCTCGTGCTCGATCTGCGCCGTCGGGTTCCGCACTTCGATGTACGGCACGGTGTGCGCGCCGGCTTTCGACCCGAGCAGCAGCGAATCGCACTGGGTGAAGTTGCGCACCCCCTCCGCCGAGGCGGCGACGCGGACCAGCCCGCGGTAGGTGTTGTCCGAACCGCCGGCGCTGATCCCCTTGCTGACGATCGTCGAGCGCGTGTTGCGGCCCAGGTGAGTCATCTTGGTGCCGGTGTCGGCCTGCTGGCGGTTGTTGGTGACCGCGACCGAGTAGAATTCGCCGACCGAGCCCTCGCCCGACAGGACGCAGGACGGGTACTTCCAGGTGATCGCGCTGCCGGTCTCGACCTGCGTCCAGCTGACCTTCGACCGCGCACCGCGGCACAAGGCGCGCTTGGTGACGAAGTTGTAGATGCCGCCGACGCCGTTGGCGTCCCCGGGATACCAGTTCTGGACGGTCGAATATTTGATCTCGGCGTCGTCCATCGCCACCAGCTCGACGACGGCGGCGTGGAGCTGGTTCTCGTCGCGCATCGGCGCGGTGCAGCCTTCGAGGTAGCTGACGTGGCTGCCGCGGTCGGCGACGATCAGCGTCCGCTCGAACTGGCCGGTGTTGGCGGCGTTGATGCGAAAATAGGTCGACAGCTCCATCGGGCAGCGCACGCCCTCGGGCACGTAGACGAACGTGCCGTCGGAAAAGACCGCGCTGTTGAGGCAGGCGAAATAGTTGTCGTGCGCGGGCACGACCGAGCCCAGATGCTTGCGCACCAGTTCCGGATAGTCGCGCACCGCCTCGCTGATCG
>JAFARM010000062.1 GCA_019245455.1 Sphingomonadaceae bacterium
CCCGGCCAAATTCCCCGACGCCGTCGAGCGCGCCGCCGGTGTCCGCCCGTCGCTCCCGTCCCGCGCCAGCGGGCTGTTCGACCGCGAGGAGCGTTACACGCCGCTTGCCGCCGACCTCGCTGCGGTCGAGGACTTCGTTGCCGCCCATGCGACGCCGGCGCTGGTGCCGGCATGACCCGGCTGACCACGCTTGCGAACGGCGTCCGCGTCGTGTCGCACGATATGCCGCACGTCGCGACGGTTGCCGTCGGCCTCCACGTCGATACGGGCGCGCGGCTGGAGGACGAGCGCACCAACGGCGTCGCCCATCTGCTCGAGCACATGGTGTTCAAGGGCACCGCGACGCGCTCGGCACGCCGGATCGCCGAGGAGGTCGAGGACGTCGGCGGCTCGATCAACGCCTATACCGCGCGCGACATGACCGTGTTCCACGCGCGCCTGCTGGCGGACGACCTGCCGCTGGGCCTCGACCTCATCGCCGACCTCGTCCGCAACCCGCGCTTCGACGCCGACGAACTCGAGCGCGAGAAGGCCGTCGTGCTGCAGGAACTCGGCGAAGCCCGCGACACCCCCGACGACATCGTCTTCGATCACCTTCAGGCGGCGGCCTATCCGGGCCAGGCGCTGGGCCGCTCGATCCTCGGCGACGAGGCATCGGTCGCCGGCCTGACCGAGGCCGACCTGCGCGACTGGCTGGCGGTCCAATACCGGGCAGGGTCGTGCATCGTCGCCGCCGCCGGGCGGGTCGATCACGAGGCGCTGGTCGGCCTCAGCGAGCGCCTGTTCGGCGACCTGCCGACGGGAAGGCGGCCCGATTTCGTGCCGGCCGCCTTCGCTCCGGGTGTCGTCCACGACCGCCGCCGCTTCGAGCAGGCGCACCTGACGCTCGCCGCCGCCGCCCCCGGCCACCGCCACCCCGACAACGACGCCATCGCCTTGTTCACCATGGCGGCGGGCGGCGGGGCGTCGTCGCGCCTGTTCCAGGAGCTGCGCGAGGAGCGGGGGCTGGCGTACAGCGTCTACGCCTCGACGACGCCCTATGCCGACGCCGGCCTGTTCAGCGTCTATCTGGCGACGGCGAAGAAGGATGCCGCGCGCGCCTTCGACCTGGCCATCGACGTGCTCGCCACCTGCGCCCACACGCTGACCCCGGACGAGCTGGCGCGGGCCAAGGCGCAGGTCCGCGCCGGGCTGCTGATGAGCCTCGAGAGCCCCGCCGGCTGGGCCGAGTTTCTCGCCCGCCAATTGCTCGCCCACGACCGGCTGGCGACGCCGGCGGAACTTGTCGCGCGGGTCGATGCGGTCGACCTCGAGCAGGTCCGCGCGGCGGCGGGGCGGCTGGTCGCCGGCCCGTATGCGGTCGCCGATGTCGGCGCGGCGGCGGTGCGGCGGGCGGCGTGAAGGTCGATGTCATCCCGGCGCAGGCCGGGACCCATGAACTCCAACGGTCGAGATCATGGGTCCCGGCCTGCGCCGGGATGACAAGGTGAGGCGAGCATGGACCTCACAGCCCTCACCGCCGAGCCGTGGCCTGACTACGGCCTGATCGACTGCGGCCACGGGCGCAAGCTCGAACGCTACGGCCTTTACCGCTTCATCCGCCCCGAGCCGCAGGCGCTGTGGACCCCGGCGTCATCCGACTGGCAGGCCGACGGCGAGTTCGTCGGCGGGTCGGACGAGGACGGCGGCGGCCGCTGGCACCTGACGCCGACCGTCCCGCCGTCGTGGCCGCTCGCCTATGGCCCCGTCCGCTTCGCCGCGAGCAACACGCCGTTCCGCCACCTCGGCTTCTTCCCCGACATGGCGTGCCACTGGGACTGGATGGCGGCGCGGTGCGCTGGCGGCGCGAGCGTCCTCAACGGCTTCGGCTACACCGGCGTCGGCAGCCTCGTCTGTGCCGCGGCCGGCGCGAGCGTCACCCACCTCGACGCCTCGAAGAAGGCGGTCAGCGCGGCGGCCGAGAATCAGCGGCTGTCGGGGTTGGCCGATGCGCCGATCCGCTGGGTTGTCGACGACGCGCTCAAGTTCCTGCGCCGCGAGGTCCGCCGCGGCCGCCGCTACGACGGGATCATCCTCGATCCGCCCAAGTACGGCCGCGGCCCCGACAGCGAGGTGTGGGAGCTGTACCGCGACCTGCCCGAGCTGATGGCGCTCGCCCGCGCCCTGCTCGACGAGCGGTCGCGCTTCCTCGTGCTGACCGTCTACGCCATCCGCCTGTCGGCCGTCGCCATCGCCGAACTGGCGGCCGAGGCGCTCGGCGGGCTCGGCGGTCGGATCACCGCGGGCGAGATGACAATCCGGGAGGAGGCGCGCGGGCGACTGCTGCCGACGGCGATCTTCGTGCGGTGGGAGCGGGACTAGCCCCGCCGGCGGCCCTTGCCGTCGTCGGCGTCCGCCGTTTCCGTGCCCGCCGCCTTCAGCCCGCGGAGCTTGGCCATCTCACCCTGGAAGCGGGCGAGCTCGCCGCCGGACAGCGTCGTGCCGCCGGTGAACTTGATGTTGGTCGGGTCGACCGGCGCGTTGTTGACCCAGACTTCGTAGTGGAGGTGTGGCCCCGTCGACAGGCCGGTCGAGCCGACATAGCCGATGACCTCGCCCTGGCCGACGGTCTGCCCCGGCTTCACGGCGAAGCGGCTC
>JAFARM010000064.1 GCA_019245455.1 Sphingomonadaceae bacterium
GTCGGCTTTGGCGGCGGCCTCTTCGCGGTCGGTACGCTGACAGCGGCGATGGCGCTGACCGAGGGCCGCGGGTCGGGACTTGCCATTGGTGCGTGGGGCGCGGTGCAGGCATCGTGCGCGGGGGCGGCGATCGCGCTCGCCGGCGTCGTCCGCGACGCCGTCGCCGCCGCTGCCGCGCGCGGCGAGCTCGGCACGGCGCTGCGCGGCCCGGCGAGTGCTTATAGCGCGCTTTATTGCATCGAAATCATCCTGTTGTTCGCCACGTTGGCAGCGATCGGCCCGCTTTCGCGCCGCACCGGAACCCTTGAGGGCCGACCAGCTGAAGGAGTACGCCCATGCACAATGTTCTGATCGGCAATACCGACTGGGCCGAGCTCGCCCTCTGGGCCTTCTTCCTGTTCTTCATCGGGCTGGTCGTCTACCTGCGCCGCGAGGACCATCGCGAAGGCTATCCGATGGAGGACGATCCGACCGGGCGCGTCAGCACGCCGACCGTTTTCCGCCCGATCGACAAAACCTTCGTCCTCGCTCACGGCATGGGCGTGGTGCAGAAGCCCGGAAAGCGCGGCTTCGAGCCGGTAAACCCCAACACGCGGCGGATGAGCCCCTATTCGGGGGCGCCGATCGAGCCGACCGGCAACCCGCTGCTCGACGGCGTCGGGCCGGCGGCGTGGTGCAACCGGCTCGACGTGCCCGATATGCGCTGGGAGGGCGGCCCCAAGATCGTCCCGCTCGACCAGGCGCACGGCTTCCGCATCGCGCGCGGCGACAGGAACCCGATCGGGATGCCGGTCTTCGGCTGCGACGACGTCATGGGCGGCGTCTGCACCAATGTCTGGGTCGATCAGTCGGAGCGGCTGATCCGCTATGTCGAGGTCCGCACGCTGGGTGATGGCGGCGTCGAGGGGCGCACCGTCGTCGTACCGGTGACGATGACGCAGATCCATCAGCGTCGTGGTCGCATCAAGGTCGACGCGGTCCGCGCCGACCAGTTCCACGACGCGCCGGTGCCCGCCAGCCCCAACCAGATCACGCGGCTGGAGGAGGAGAAGGTGATGGGCTACTTCGGCGGCGGCTATCTCTACGCCAAGCGCTCGCGCATCGAGCCCTTCCTGTGAGCGAGTACGCGAACGAGCCGGTGCGCGGGCTGCCGGGCCACCTGCCGGCGGGCGAGCACATCGTCTGGCAGGGCTCGCCGGCATGGTTGCCGCTCGCCCGCCGCGCCTTCCATACGCACCTCGTCGCCGGCTACTTCGTCGTCCTCGCCGGATGGAGCACGGCGACGGCGCTGACGGGGCATACCGCCGCCCTGCTGCCCGGTATCGGCGTGACGGTGGCGGTCGGCGTCGCCGCGGTGGCGCTGCTGTCGTTTCTCGCCTTCCTGGCGGCGCGGGCGACGGTCTATACGATCACCAACCGCCGCATCGTCCTGCGCTTCGGCATCGCGCTGCCCAAGTGCGTCAACCTGCCGTTTGCGCAGATCGTATCGGCAGGCCTCAAGGTCCACGCCGACGGCACCGGCGATTTGCCACTGACGGTCAGCGAGACGCGGCTGGGCTTCGTCCACCTGTGGCCCAATGTCCGGCCGTGGCGGATCGGCACGCCCGAGCCGATGCTGCGCGGCCTGCGCGAGCCAGAGGAGGTCGCCGCCCTTCTCGCCGACGCGCTGCGGGCGGCAGTCCCCGTCGAGCAGCCGGCCGCGGCCGAAGCCGCCTTCATCCCCCAGGCGGTGGCGGCATGAGCGAAATCGACGACAAGCCTTTCCCGCTGGCGCCGCTGCTCGGCGCGGGCGTGCTGATCGCGATGACGGTCGCCGTCGCCGCCGGACCGCGCCTGGGCTATCTTGCGCCGATCGAAACCGCGGCGAGCGACCGCGCCACGCACCACGTCGCGGTCGTCGAGACGCGGTCGCTGCGCTTCACCGACCGTGCCGACGGGGCGCTCGTCGTCAGCGACGCCGCCCGCGGCACGACCGCCGCCGTCCTGCCGCACGGCGTCAACAACGGCTTCGTCCGCGGCGTTCTGCGCGGCATGGCGCGCGACCGCAAGCTGCGCGACATCAGCCCGGCCGCCGCCTTCACCCTGACCTTGTTCGCCGACGA
>JAFARM010000217.1 GCA_019245455.1 Sphingomonadaceae bacterium
GGCGAGGGGTATCTCCGCCCCGGCTACACCCACCTGTTCGTCGTCCCGACCGACGGCGGCGCGCCACGGCAGCTGACCTTCGGCAAGTTTGACGACGAGAGCGTCGCCTGGAGCCATGACGGCCGCAGCCTGATCTTCGCCGCCAACCGCGAGCCCGATGCCGAGCTCAATCCCGACCGCTCGGCGATCTGGCGGGTCGGCATCGACGGCGGCGCGCCGGTCAAGCTCGCCGGCCGCGTCGGGGCGAACCACGAGCCGCAGGTCTCGCCCGACGGGCGCATGATCGCCTTCACCGGCGCCGACGACGCCGGCCGCGCCTACGAGAACGAGCAGGTCTATGTGATGAACGCCGACGGCAGCGGCGTCCGCTCGCTGTCGGGCAGCCTCGACCGGTCGCTGCGCGCGCCCCGCTGGTCGGCCGACGGCAAGAGCATCGTCGCCCAGTTCGACGACCACGGCATCACCAAGGTCGCGCGCTTCGACGTGAGCGGCCGCATGACCGTGCTGGCCGAGGGGCTGGCCGGGGCCGACCTCGACCGGCCGTACAGCGGCGGGATGTTCAGCCTGGCGAGGACCGGCGCGATCGCCTTCACCGCTGGCGACCCCTCGACCCCGCCCGACGTCGCCGTCGCGGCCGGCGGCAAGACGCGGCGGCTCACCCGCCTCAACGACGCGCTGTTCGCCGGCAAGACGTTGGGGGCCGTCACCGCGCACCACGTCGCCTCGTCGGCCGACGGCAAGACCATCGACTATTGGCAGGTGACGCCGCCGGGCTATGACCCGGCGCGCAAGTACCCGACGATCCTCGAGATCCACGGCGGCCCCTACGCCGCCTACGCTCCCGTCTGGTCGAGCGAGGACCAGCTCTATGCCGCCGCCGGCTATGTCGTTGTCTATGCCAATCCGCGCGGATCGACGAGCCAGGGGGCCGAGTTCGCCGACCTCATCTGGAAGGACTATCCGAGCCACGACTATGACGACCTGATGAGCGTCGTCGACGATGCCGTCGCGCGCGGCGTCGCCAACAAGGACAATCTGTTCGTCACCGGCGGCTCGGGCGGCGGACTGCTGACGGCATGGATCGTCGGCAAGACGGGCCGCTTCAAGGCCGCGGTCAGCCAGAAACCCGTCATCAACTGGACGAGCGAGGGCCTGACCACCGACGGCTACACGGGGATGCTTCGGTCGTGGTTCGGCACGACGCCGTGGGACAACGAGCCGCTGCTGTGGGCGCACTCGCCGCTGTCGCTCGCCGGGCACGTGACGACGCCGACGCTGCTGATGGTCGGCGAGGACGACAAGCGGACGCCGGGAAGCGAGGCCGAGCAGTTCTACGCCGCACTGACCATCCGCAAGGTGCCGACCGGCCTGATCCGCGTACCGGGCGCGAGCCACCACGGCCTCGCCGAACGCCCGTCGCAGCTGACGGCGGAGAACAGCGCGATCCTGGCGTGGTTTGGGCGGTACCGGACCGACGCGGCGGCGAAGTGAGCCCCACCGCCGCCGATCCCGCCATCGCCGCCGCCACCGTCGTCCTGCTGCGCGAGGGGGCGGCGGGCGGCGACGGCACGTGGCAGCTCCTCCTCCTCGAACGCCACGCCGCCACCGCCTTCGCCGGGGGTGCGATGGTGTTCCCCGGCGGCCGGGTCGATCCTGGCGACGCGGCGGTCGCGGCCGACCCGGCGCTGGCCGAGGGGTTCGCGCTGCTCGACCCGACCGACGCCGCCGCCCGCGTCGCCGCCGCGCGCGAGGCGTTCGAGGAAGCGGGCGTGATCCTCGGCCACGGTGCAGGTGGGGACACCGCGGCCACCGAACGCGCCGTCTGGCGTGCCCGCATCAACGCCCGCACCGCGACCTGGGCCGAGTTCCTGCGCGCGACCGGCACCCGGCTCGACGCGGCGCTGCTGCTGCCCTTCGCCCACTGGGTGCCGCCGGCGGCGGCGCCGATCGCACGGCGGTTCGACACCTTGTTCTATCTCGCCCGCCTGCCCGCCGGGGCCGAGGTTTCGCCCGACGGCGGCGAGGCGGTGACGGCGCACTGGACGACCCCCGCCGCCGCGGTCGCCCGCGCCGACGCTGGAGAGATCGGCCTGGTCTTCCCCACCCGCCGCAACCTCGAGCGGCTGGCGCAATACCTGACGCTCGACGCCCTGTGGAGCGCCACCGCCGCCCGCGAAGTCACCCGCATCCAGCCGGCGATCGTCGACCGCGACGGCACGCCGTGGATCACCATCCCCGAGGACTGCGACTACCCCGTCACCGCCGAGCCGCTGGCGAGCCTGCGGCGGGAGTAAGCCTTACTCCGGCCCGGTGAAGCCGCTCGACGGGGCCGGGTCCGCGCCCTTGCCCGGCTGGGTGTTCGACGGCGGGTCGCTCGACGGGAAGGTCTCGTCGAGCTCGATGTCGAGCTTGGCGTCGGGATGGCTCGGGTCCTGCTTCAGCGCCGGCTTGTGCTCGGCGTCGATCGCCTCGCGGTGGTCGGGCATCGGCGGCGTCTCGGGATGAGCGAGCGGGCGGTCGGTCTCGGCGTCGTCGGCGGGCATGGCGGCGTCTCCACGGCTGTGCGGCCTAGACGCGCCGGATGCCGCACCGTTCCGGCGGCGGGTTGCTCCGGGTCGGTGCTGAGCTTACCTCTCGTCCAACCCATCTCGTCATCCCCGCGAAAGCGGGGACCCATCTCCCAAGCTTTGCCCAGATGCGACGCGGTCCGTCGCAGGTTACGCGCCGCAGGAGATGGGTCCCCGCTTTCGCGGGGATGACGGTGTAGAGTTGAGACGCACTGGCGTTCTCCGAACAAATCTGGAACAACTGCCCCTATGCTGACCCACGTCCCCCAGCGAGCGCAGCCACCATGCTGACCCACATCCAGGTTCGCGGCGCGCGCGAGCACAACCTCAAGAACGTCGACCTCGACCTGCCGCGCGACAGCCTCGTCGTCATCACCGGCCTGTCGGGCAGCGGCAAGTCGTCCCTCGCCTTCGACACCATCTATGCCGAGGGGCAGCGGCGCTATGTCGAGTCGCTGTCGGCCTACGCCCGCCAGTTCCTCGAGATGATGCAGAAGCCCGACGTCGATCACATCGAGGGCCTGTCGCCGGCGATCAGCATCGAGCAGAAGACGACGAGCAAGAACCCGCGCTCGACGGTGGCCACCGTCACCGAGATCTACGACTATATGCGCCTGCTGTGGGCGCGGATCGGCGTGCCCTACTCGCCCGCGACCGGCCTGCCGATCACCGCCCAGACGGTCAGCCAGATGGTCGACCGCGTGCTGGCGCTGCCCCAGGGCACGCGCCTGCTGCTGCTCGCCCCGATCGTCCGCGGGCGCAAGGGCGAGTACCGGAAGGAGCTGGCGCAGCTGCAGAAGGACGGCTTCGGCCGCGTCAAGATCGACGGGCAGGTGTACGAGATCGGCGACGCCCCGGCGCTCGACAAGAAGTACAAGCACGACATCGACGTGGTGGTCGATCGGGTGGTGGTCCGTCCCGACATCGCGGGCCGTCTCGCCGAGAGCTTCGAACAGGCGCTGAAGCTGGCCGACGGGTTGGCGGTGGCGGAAATCCTCCCCTCCCCTTCAGGGGAGGGGCCGGGGGTGGGGAAGTCGGCGGACGACGCGACTCCCCCACCCCCGGGCCGCGCTCCGCGCGTCTCCCGCCCCTCCCCTGAAGGGGAGGGGAGCACCCCCGAGCGCATCACCTTCTCCGAAAAATTCGCCTGCCCCGAGAGCGGCTTCACCATCGCCGAGATCCAGCCCCGCCTGTTCAGCTTCAACGCCCCCCAGGGCGCCTGCCCGGCCTGCGACGGCCTCGGCGAGAAGCCGTTCTTCGACCCCGCCCTCATCGTCCCCAACGAGAGCCTGACCCTCGCCGCCGGTGCCATCGCCCCCTGGGCTCGTTCGAACCCGCCCTCGCCCTACTACCAGCAGGTACTCGCCTCGCTTGGCCGCGCCTATGGCTTCGACCTCAAGACCAAGTGGTCGGCCCTGACCGAGGCGCAGCAGCACGCCATCCTCCACGGCAGCGGCGGCAAGCCCGTGCCCCTGCGCTTCGAGGACGGGCGCAAGGCGTATGAGGTCAACAAGCCGTTCGAGGGCGTCGTCGGTAACCTCCAGCGCCGCCTCGGCCAGACCGAAAGCGCGCTCGCCCTCGACGACCTC
>JAFARM010000287.1 GCA_019245455.1 Sphingomonadaceae bacterium
GTCTCGGCACCGATGACCAGCGCCGTCGTCGCCGCGCCGCTCGTCAGCATCGCATCGGCCACCGCGAGCGCATAAAGGAAGCCCGAGCACACCGCCGCGACATCGAAGGCGATGCCGTCGGTCAGCCCGAGCTTGTGCTGGACGACCGTGGCGCACGCCGGAAAGGTCTGGTCGGGCGTCGCCGTGGCGACGACGATCAGCCCGACCGCACTCGCGTCGATGCCCGCGGCGGCCAGCGCCGCCCGCGCCGCACCAACGGCGAGGTCGCTGGTCAGCTCGTCATCGCCGGCGATGTGGCGCTGGCGGATGCCGGTGCGCTCGACGATCCATTCGTCGCTGGTGTCGACCCTGGCGGCGAGTTCGGCATTGCTCACCACCCGGCGCGGCAGGCAGCTGCCGGTGCCGGCGAAGACGGAACGGCGGACGGTCACGCCGCCGACGCCGCGCCGTCGTTGGCGGCGACGACGGGACGATGCTCGCGGAAATTGTCGAGGTCGGCGCCGATGCGCCGGGCGATGTCGCCGGCGACGAGGTCGTGGGCGACGCCGATCGCGTGCGCCAGGCCGCGGACGGTGGCACCGCCGTGGCTCTTCACGACGACGCCGTTCAGCCCGAGGAAGACGGCACCGTTGTGCGCCTCCGGGTCGAGGTGCCGCGCCAGCGCGCGCAGCGCTCCGCGCGACAGCAGATAGCCGAGGCTCGACAGCCACGACGAGCGGAACGACTGCGCCAGAAGGCCGGTGACGAGCCGCCCGGTCCCCTCCGCGGTCTTCAAGGCGACGTTACCCGTGAAGCCGTCGGTGACGATGACGTCGACGTCGCCCTGACCGATCTTGTCACCCTCGACGAAGCCGGTGAACACCATCGGCAGATCGGCCTCGCGCAGCAGCGCGGCGGCCATCTTCAACTCCTCGGTGCCCTTGAGCTCCTCCTCGCCGATGTTGAGCAGCGCCACCCGCGGCCGCGCGACGCCAAGCACCGTGCGGGCGAACGCCGCGCCCATGACGGCGAACTGGACGAGGTTCTCGGTGTCGCACTCGACGTTGGCGCCGAGGTCGAGCACGACCGAATCGTTCTTCAGCGTCGGCATCAGCGCGACGAGTGCCGGCCGGTCGATGCCCGGCATGGTGCGCAGCGTCAGCTTGGCGATCGCCATCAGCGCGCCGGTGTTCCCCGCGCTGACCATCGCCTGGGCCTCGCCGGCCTGGACCGCTGCCACGCCCATGCCCATCGACGTCGTCCGCGCCCGGCGGATCGCCGCCGACGGCTTGTCGGTGCCAAGGATGACGTCGGCGCTGTGCACGATCGTCGCCCCACCGGCCAGGCGCGGGGCCTTGCCGAGCTGAGCGCGGATCGCCGCCTCGTCACCGTACAGGCGGAACTGCAGCCGCGGGTAACGTTCCTGCGCCACTTCGGCCGCGGCGACCGCGACCGCCGGCCCGCCGTCGCCGCCCATGCAGTCGAGCGCGAGTACCGGCCGGTCGGTCATCGGACCGAGATCAGGACTGCGTCTCGACGACAGCCCGGTCGCGGTAGAAGCCGCAGCTGGGGCACAGGTTGTGCGGCAGCTTGAGCTCGCCGCAGTTCGGGCAGTCCTGCGCGATCGTCGCGGTCAGCGCGTGGTGGCTGCGGCGCATATTGCGGCGCGAGGGACTAGTCTTGCGTTTCGGAACGGCCATCCGGCACCTGTCTTCATTCGTATGCGGCGTCGTGGTGCCGCGCAGGCGTGCACCGAAAACCCGCCGGGTTCAGTCGAGGCGCGGACCATAGAGATTTGCCCCCGCGATGCAACGTAAAATACGGGTGTGCGCACCGCCGCCGCCCCGCGCACGAAAACGGCCGTCCCGAAAGGAACGGCCGTTCGTCACGTCACCCGACATTAGAGGGGTCAGGCGTCGCCGCGCAGCGTGTCCTTGATGCCGCCGACGGTGTTCTGCACCTTGCCCTCGGCGCGGTCGGCCTTGCCCTCGGTCTCGAGCTTGCTGTCGCCGACGAGCTTGCCGACGCCTTCCTTGATGTCGCCGCCCATCTTCTTCAGCGCGCCGTCGATGCGGTCGGTATCCATGATCCGTCTCCTCTGGTGTTGTGGCGGATCAACGGTGTAGGATGGCTTTGGTTGCGCCGCCGTGCCGAACCGGCGCGCGCGAAGGGGGAAGACGATGCTGGCAACGACGATCACCGCAGGCTTCTGCGGCCTCCTCTATTTCATCCTCAGCCTGCGGGTCATCGCGCTTAGGCAAGCGCACGGCGTGTCGCTCGGCGACGGCGGCAACACCGCCCTCCTCGCCCGCATCCGCGCCCATGCCAACTTCGCCGAATATGTGCCGATCATCCTGATCCTGATGGGCCTCATCGAGACGCGCACGGGCACGACCGAGGTGCTGACGGCGAGCGGCGTGCTCCTGTTCCTGATCCGCATCGCCCACGCCGTCGGCATGGCGCTGCCCGCCCCGAACCCGTGGCGCATGGCCGGGACGGGGGGAACCTGGGTGATCCTGTCGGGCCTGTCGGCGTGGGCGCTGGTGCTCGCCTACACGCACGGCTGAGGCGTCAGGCGGCGAGCACCGCGTCGGCGACGAAGGGGTTCGAGCGGCGTTCCGCGGCGAAGGTCGACATCGCCCCGTGACCCGGAATGAACGCCGTCTGCCCGCCCAGCGGCCACAAGCGGGTCTGAATGGCGCGGATCAGGTCGGCCTGGTTGCCGCGTGGAAAGTCGGTGCGCCCGATCGACCCCTGGAACAGCACGTCGCCGACGATGGCGAGGTCGGACGGCGCGTGGTGGAAGACGACGTGCCCCGGCGTGTGACCGGGGCAGTGATAAACGTCGAGGGTCAGCTCGCCGACCGTCACCGTGTCGCCCTGGTCGAGCCAGCGGTCAGGGGTGAAGGGTGCGGCGAGCGGCACGCCGTACTGCGCCCCGGTCACCGCGTGGAGGTCGATCCAGAACCTGTCGTCGCGGTGCGGCCCCTCGATCGGCACGCCGAGCCGGTCGCGCAGCACGCCCGTCTCGCCGCAATGGTCGATGTGGCCGTGCGTCACGAGCAGCTTCTCGACCGTCACGCCCTTGTCGGCGGCGACGCGGGTCAGCGTGTCGAGGTCGCCGCCGGGATCGACGAACGCGCCGCGCATCGTCGCCGTGCACCACAACAGGGTGCAGTTCTGCTGCAGCGGCGTAACGGGGACGATGACGGCGGCGAGCGGGTTGGCCATGCCGCGCGAGATGCGGATGCGGTGCCGGGCTGTCAACCGCGTCCCCCTTGGCCGCTGCCCCCTCGCCCGCCGGCGCGGCAGCCGATACGACGCGGCATGACGTTCGATCCGACGCGCCCCTTCGTCCTGCTCGATGATGCGCGGAGTGGCCGCGCGCGGCTGTTCACCGGCCTGACCGACACCATTGTCGCCGCGACGATGGACACGGTGGTGCCGGCGCTCGCCCGGCTCAAGGCGACCGCCGGGCACCGCGCCGGCTTCGTCGCCTTCGAAGCCGGCTACGCCCTCGACCCGGCGCTGCACGGCCACGCCCCGCCGGGCGGTGACGGCCTGCCGCTGCTGTGGTTCGGGAGCTTCGCGCGGGCGGAAGCGATCGATGTCGCGTCCCTCGCTGCCCTGTTCCCTGCCGGCGCGGCGTCGATCGGTTCTCTCGAGCCAGCGGTACCGGAGGCGACGTATCGCGCCCAGGTCGAAGCGATCCTTGACCGAATCGCCGCCGGCGACCTCTACCAGGCCAATCTGACCTTCGCTGCCGCCGTGACGGCGGGCGGCGATCCGATCGCCCTCTACCGCCGGCTGCGGCCGCACGCGGCGGCCGGGCACGGCGCGCTGGTCCATACCGGATCGACGTGGCTGCTCAGCTTCTCGCCCGAACTGTTCTTTACCCTTGATGACGGCGTCGTCACGACCCGGCCGATGAAGGGCACGGCCGCGCGCGGCGCGATCCCGGCCACCGACGATGCCGCCGCCGCCGCGCTCGCCGCCGACGCGAAGACGCGCGCCGAGAACCTGATGATCGTCGACCTGCTGCGCAACGACCTGACGCGGATCGCCGTGCCCGGCACGGTCGCGGTGCCGGCGCTGTTCACCGTCGAGCGCTTTCCGACGCTGCTCCAGCTGACCTCGACGGTGACCGCGACCACCGCCGCCGACCCCGTCGATGTCCTGGCGACCCTGTTCCCGTGCGGGTCGGTCACCGGCGCGCCCAAGATCGCGGCGATGCGCGCCATTGCAGCGACGGAGGGCGCGGCGCGCGGCGTCTATACCGGCAGCATCGGCGCGATCGACGCCGATGGGCGCGCCGCGTTCAACGTCGCCATCCGCACCCTGGTGCTGACGGCGGATGGCGGTCGCATCGGCCTGGGGGCCGGCATCGTCGCCGACAGCGACCCCGCTGCCGAATGGCGCGAGTGCCTGGCCAAGGCCGCCTTCCTGCGCCCGACGACGCCGACGATCATCGAAACGATGCGCGTCGAGACCGGGCGCGTGCCGCGGCTCGACCGGCATCTCGCCCGCGCCGCGTCGACCGCGGGCTTTCTCGGCGTTCCGTTCGACGCGGCCGCGGCGGCGGCAGTCGCCGACGCGGCCGCAGCGGCGCATCGGGGGGCGGGACGGCTGCGGCTGCGCGTGCTGCCGACGGGCGAGGTCCGGGTCGAGGTCGGCGCGCTGCCGCCCCCGCTGCCGGTTCCCGCGCGCGTCGCGCTGGCCCCGCTGCCGGTCGCGACCGACGATTGGCGGCTGCGGCACAAGACGGATGACCGCGCCTTCTACGACGCGGCGCGCGCCGCTTCGGGAACGGACGAGGTCGTCTTCGTCACCGCCGACGGCGCGATCACTGAGGGCAGCTTCACCAATGTCTTCGTCGCGCGGGGCGGCGTCCTGCTGACGCCGGCGGCAGGCGCGCTGCTGCCCGGCGTCCTCCGCGCCGACCTGCTCGCGCGCGGCGACGCGCGGGAGGCGAGGCTGACCGCCGCCGACCTCGCCGACGGCTTCTTCATCGGCAATGCCCTGCGCGGATTGATGCCGGCGCGGCTTGTCGCGGACGGACGCTGACCGATCGCGAAGGCAGTCGGTCGCG
The DNA here is from genome assembly GCA_019245455.1 of Sphingomonadaceae bacterium. GTDB lineage: Bacteria > Pseudomonadota > Alphaproteobacteria > Sphingomonadales > Sphingomonadaceae > Polymorphobacter_B. The sequence goes on from JAFARM010000287.1 coordinate 5,069, forward strand.
AAGGCGACGCGTCAGACACGGCTGCCGCGGCGGGCACCGACCATGAAGCCCAGACCGGCGAAGAACAGGGCGACGATCGACGGATCGGGAAGGGCGAGCGCGGCACCGGGCGCAGCCTCGGCGAGACCGAGCGAGGCTGCCAGGCCGGAGCCGGCGAGGCCGACGAGAGGAAGCAGCACGCGCATGGTCGTCTCCCGGTTGCGCCGCCGGACGCCGGCGGCACCAGGAACTACGGCCGCACGGGCGCTGCCTTGTCGATCGGTAAGGAAGGGTAAGGCATCTTTCCGCATGAGCGCTTCCCGCGCACGAAAAAGGGCGGCCCCGCAGGACCGCCCCGATTTTCGTGCGCAGTGACGCGGATCAGGCGGCGAGCGCGACCGAACGGCGGCGCAGCGACGCGCCCACCAGGCCGAAGCCGCCGATCATCAGCGCCCAGGTCGCCGGCTCCGGCGCGGTCGACGCGCTGGTCGTCGCGCGGAAGCCGCTCGGGTTGGCACGGTTGCTGTAGTCGAAAACGACATGGTAGCTGCTGCCCGCCGTCGTCGCGACCACCTGGTCATAGGTGTCGTACGAGCCCGTCACCACCGAACCGAAGTACAGGTCCGGCACGAAGTTGCCACCCGTGTACGAATCCGCACCCGAGGGAGCCGGCGTGTACGTCCACGCCGAACCGAGCAGGTTGGTCGCCGGATCGGCCGAGCTGAACACGCCGATGTTGGTGATGCCGATGAACGACGGCAGGTTATAGCCGGCAAACGCGAAGTCGGTCGCGCCGTTCTGCGCCGTCACTGTGAAGTCGTAATGGAAGGTACCCGTCTGGTTGACGACATCGATCAGCGTGGCCGCGGCCGCCGGAACGGCGAGCGCGCAGGCGGCGGCGGCGGCGAGAAGCTTCAGCTTGGTCATGGTAGTCACCCCGTTGGCAAAGTCGATTGACGAACGCAGGGACAGCTAGGCAACTACCGTGCCAGTACGCTGCGCTACAATAATATGAACGACTTGGATCGTTAACGAAGCTGTATCCTCAGTTGGGGTGTAAGATTTTCCGACACGTGCCGTTCCAGTAACGAAGGGCGGGTTGCTTTGGCCCGCCGCCTCCCCCTAGGAGGACGGGTCGCCAACGGGGTCCGTCCATGCCGTTTCAGTCCTCTGCCCTCGCCCGC
>JAFARM010000368.1 GCA_019245455.1 Sphingomonadaceae bacterium
TGTCCCACCCGGCCCACTTCAACGGCACCTTGTCCCATGCCCGGCCGGTGTCCATGACCGCGTTGTCGTTCAGGCGGAACGACAGCAGCACCGCCTGCTTCAGCCATTGGTTGACCCGCCAGCCGCCCGCGCCGTCGGGTTCGGCAACGCGGTACGTGCCGTCGTCGAGGCCAGCGATCGCCGCATCGACCGCGTCGCGCACCGCGCGGCCCGTCGCCGGCGACAGGCTCGCCCGGTCGTCCCAGGCGGCGGCGATGGCCGCCTCCGGGCTCATGCCGCCTCCAGCTCGGCGACGACGCCGGTCAGCCACGCCTCGAGGTCGGTGATGCGGAGGTCGATGCCGTCGGGCACGTCCCCGGGCCCCTGCTCGCTGCCGTTGTCGACCCACACCGTCGTCATGCCGAGCGCCTTCGCCGGCGGCAGGTTGCGCGCCATGTCATCGACGAACAGCGCACGCTCGGGCGCAATGCCGTGCGCCGCGCACAGCCCGGCATAGGCGCGCGCGTCGGGCTTCGGCCAATAGGCCATGGCGTGGACGTCGTAGATCGCCTCGAACGCGCCCTCGAGCCCGATGCGGCCGAGGACGCGCTCGGCATAAGGCGCGTCGGCGTTGGTGAAGATCAGCTTGCGCCCCGGCAGCGCGGCGATCGCGGCGACGAGGCCGGGCGCGTGGCCGACGCCGGCCATGTCGATGGCGTGGACGTCGGCGAGGAACTCGTGCGGGTCGACGTCGTGCTCGTTCATCAGGCCCCTGAGCGTCGTGCCGTGGGCGTGGAAGAAGTCCTTCTGCACCCGCGTCGCCGCCACCGGATCGAGCCCGAGCCGCCGCGCGACATAGGCCCCCATCCGCGCGTCGATCAGCGCGAACAGGTTGGTCGCCGCCGGGTACAGCGTGTTGTCGAGATCGAAGATCCAGGTGTCGACGTGGGCGAGCATCGCCGCCCTATGCCGCGTCGCGGACACAAGCGCCAGCGTCAGAGCGGCAGGCTCATCGCCACGTCGGCCCGCCGGTAGCGCGCCCCGAAGTCGGCCATGACGCGGGCGTCGTGGACGAAGCCCGCCTTCTCGTAGAGGTGGATGGCGGCGGCGCAGCGGTGGTTGGTCAGCAGGTACAGGCGCGTGAGCGTGCCCGCCGCCGCCATGCCGCGCGCCTCGGCGACGACGTGCGCGAGCAGGAACTCGCCCGCCTTCCGGCCCCGGGCGGCGGCGCGCACGCCCATCTTGGTCAGCTCGAACACGCCCTCGCCGGTCTTGATCAGGGCGCAGGTGCCGACGACGCCCAGCCCCTCGGCAGCGACGAAGCGGATGATGCCGCCGCGGTCGATGATGCTGTCGCGCGGATGGTCGAGGATGGCGCGGTCGTTCGCCTCCAGCGTGAACATCGCCTCGATCCACTCGGCGTTGATGTCGCGGAAGACGGGCGCGAGATCGTCGCTGAAGTCGACGAGGGTGAGCGGGGCTTGGCCCGGCTCAGGATGAGGCGACACGCTCTGCATGATGCTTCGACAAGCTCAGCATGATGCTTCGACAAGCTCAGCATGAGCGGAGAGAAAGAGGTATGGTCCGCTCATGCTGAGCTTGTCGAAGCAGGCGCCGCCCTGCTCCACCACGCCCTTGCCGCTCCCGCGGTGCTTCGACAGGCTCAGCATGAGCGGATTCGGGAGGCGGACTCCCGCTCATGCTGAGCCTGTCGAAGCATCATGCTGAGCCTGTCGAAGCATCGGACGGACTTTTCAACGCATCAGCCGCGCCCGCCGGCCCCTCGACTCGCCCTTTCGCGGTTCGCGCCAGGCCCGGCAACGCATCCCAGTCGCCGCGGATCACGGCCTCCTTCTTGGCGCGCGACCAGCCCTTCAGCCGGCGCTCGAAGGCGAAGGCGGCCTCGCGTTCCGAAAACATCCCCGACCAGCGCAGCGTGACCGGGAGGCGCGTCGCGGTGTACCCGCCGAGGCCCGCCGCGTGCTGGCCCAGCCGGCGATCGATGTCGTCGGTGTGCCCGACGTAGTAGCTGCGATCGCTGCATTCGAGGATGTAGGTCCAGAAGGACATGGGCCGGCCTTCGTGCGTGCTTCGACAAGCTCAGAATGAGCGGGTTCGGCGCGGCTGCCAAGGGTGCGCGTGCTTCGACAAGCTCAGCATGAGCGGGGGCGGGGGCGGCTGCCAAGAGCGGCTGTGCTTCGACAGGCTCAGCATGAGCGGGGTTGGGAAAGCAAAGAAACCGCTCATGCTGAGCCTGTCGAAGCACGGCCTCACCTTGCCGCGCACCCTCGCCCGGGCCTATGTGCCCGTGCCCTGCCCGAGAACCCCATGCACCGCTTCCATCCGACCGCGCTCCGCGAGTACGACATCCGCGGCATCGTCGGCAGCACGCTGGGCGAGGCCGACGCCTACGCCGTCGGCCGGGGCTTCGGCACGGTCGTCGCGGGGTCCGGCGGCGGGCGCGTCGCCGTCGGCTTCGACGGGCGGGCGTCGTCGCCGGGGTTCGCCGAGGCCGTCGTCCGCGGGTTGAACGACGCCGACGTCGCCGCGGTCGAGGTCGGGCTGGGGCCGACGCCGATGCTCTACTTCGCCGTCCACGACCTCGGCTGCGACGGCGGCATCATGGTCACCGGCAGCCACAACCCGCCCGACTACAACGGCTTCAAGCTGCTCCTCGCCGACCGGCCGTTCTACGGGGCCGACATCCAGGCGCTGGGCGCGATAACCGCGGCCGGCGACTGGGCGCAGGGCCGGGGCACGCGCGAACGGGTCGACCTCGCCGCCCGCTATGTCGACCGGCTGCTCAAGGGACAGCACCTGCCGCCGCTGACGATCGCCTGGGACGCCGGCAACGGGGCGGCCGGACCGATCGTCGAGCGGCTGGTCGCGCGCCTGCCCGGTACCCACCACACGCTGTTCACCGACGTCGACCCCGCCTTTCCCAACCACCATCCCGACCCGACCGAGGAGAAGAACCTTAGCGACCTCAGGCGCGTCGTGGCCGAGCGCGGCTGCGACCTCGGCCTCGCCTTCGACGGCGACGGCGACCGCATCGGCGCGGTCGACGGGCGGGGCCGCGTGGTCTGGGGCGACCAGATCCTGTCGATCCTCGCCGCCCCCGTGCTCGCCGCCGTCCCCGGCGGCACGATCATCGCCGACGTCAAGGCGAGCGCGATGCTGTTCGACCGCGTGGCCGCGCTCGGCGGCCGGCCGCTGATGTGGAAGACGGGCCACAGCCTGATCAAGGCCAAGATGAAGGAGACGGGTGCGCCGCTCGCCGGCGAGATGAGCGGCCACATCTTCTTCGCCCGCGACTGGTACGGCTTCGACGACGGGCTGTACGCCGCCGTCCGCCTGATCGCGGCGATCGCGGCGTCGGGGCAGAGCCTCGCCGCGCTGAAGGACGCCATGCCGGCGCTGGTCAACACGCCCGAGCTGCGCTTCCAGACGTCGGAGGACCGCAAGTTCGCGGTGGTGCAGGAGGTTCTCGCCCGCCTGCGCGCGGCCGGGGCGCACGTCGACGAGACCGACGGCGCGCGGGTGACGACGCTCGACGGCTGGTGGCTGCTGCGCGCCTCGAACACGCAGGACGTGCTCGTCGCCCGCGCCGAGGCGAGGGACGCCGCCGGGCTCGACCGCCTGCTTGCCGATCTCAACGCCGCGCTCGCCGAAAGCGGCGTCGCGCCGGTGCCAAGCCACTGACATTTCACACGCTAGCGACTTATACCGGCCTGTCCACAGACTTGCTCCGGCATTGCCGCGGCGGCGTGATTGGGCGATAGACTCGGCGATGCAGGCTCCCATTCCGACCCCGCCGCTCGCGCTGGTCCCGCCCGCGGCGCTGCCGCACAATCTCGAGGCGGAGGCGGCGCTGCTCGGCGCGCTGATGATCGACAACCGGCTGGTCGAGGATGTTCAGCTCAAGCTCGGCGCGCAGCACTTCTTCGAGCCGCTGCACGGGCGCGTCTATGAGGCGATCCTGAAGCTCGTCGACCGGCGCATGACGGCGACCCCGGTCACCTTGAAGCCGCTGTTCGACGCCGACCCGGAGATGATGGCGATCGGCGGCACGAGCTACCTCGCGACACTGACCGAACAGTCGGCGGCGCTGATCGCCGCGCGCGACTTCGCCCAGCAGATCTACGACCTCGCCCTGCTGCGCGAGATGATCCGCGTCGGCCGCGACATGGCGACCAACGCCTTCGACACCGCGTCGGGCGTCGAGCCGCTGGCGCAGATCGAGGCGGCCGAGCTCGCGCTGTACAAGGTCGCGGAAGCCGGCGAGGTCGCCGGCTCGGTCAAGACCTTCGGCCAGGCGACGCGGCTGGCGATCGACATGGCCGACCGGGCGATGAAGTCGGGCGGGCACCTGTCGGGCTATACGACCGGGCTCGACGCGCTCAACGCCAAGATCGGCGGGCTGCACGACAGCGACCTCGTCATCCTCGCCGGCCGCCCGGCGATGGGGAAGACGGCGCTCGCCACCAACATCGCCTTCTCGGCCGCGCAACGCTACCTGCGCGACAAGGCCGACGGCGTGGAGCAGTCGAGCGGGGCAGGGGTGGCCTTCTTCAGCCTGGAGATGAGCGCCGACCAGCTGGCGACCCGGGTGCTGGCCGAGCAGTCGGGGGTCAACTCCGAGGCGCTGCGCATGGGCAAGATCAGCCAGAGCGAGTTCAACAGCCTGGCCCGTGCCGCGGGGCAGCTGACCGAGCTGCCGCTCTTCATCGACGACACGCCGGCCCTGACCATCGCCGCGCTCAGGACCCGCGCCCGCCGGCTGAAGCGGCAGCGCGGCATCGGCATCATCGTCGTCGACTATCTGCAGCTGCTCCAGGGCAGCGCGCGCGCGTCGAACGAGAATCGGGTGCAGGAGATCAGCGAGATCACCCGTGGGCTGAAGACGCTGGCGAAGGAGCTGCAGGTGCCGGTGCTCGCCCTGTCGCAGCTGAGCCGCGCCGTCGAGAACCGCGAGGACAAGCGGCCGCAGCTCGCCGACCTGCGCGAATCGGGCACGATCGAGCAGGACGCCGACATCGTCCTGTTCGTCTACCGCGAGGAATACTATCACGCGCTGAAGCAGCCCGACGAGGAAGACGTCGAGAAATACGCCAAGTGGCGCGAGCGGGCGGAGAAGCTGCACGGGCTGGCCGAAGTCATCGTCGCCAAGCAGCGTCACGGCTCGACCGGCACGGTGCCGCTGACCTTCCACAAGACGACGACCAAGTTCAGCGACCGCGCGCAGGACGCGTATCTGCCGGAGCGGTACGCTTAGTTCCTCCCCGGAACGGGGAGGGGGACCGCGCCGCTTCTTCAGCGGCGTGGTGGAGGGGCCGGCCTCCACGAGCAAGCCGTTGGTTTCGCGGCGAGCGACCCCTCCGTCACCGCTGCGCGGTGCCACCTCCCCGTTCCGGGGAGGAACGTGTACGCCGCGACATCGCCGCGCGTTGACCGCCGCGCCCGCGTACGCGTTCTGCCGCGCATGACGACGCTCATCCCCGTCCTCGGTGACCAGCTGACCTCCGACCTCGCCAGCCTGCGCGGCGGTCCTGACGGGGCCGTCGTGCTGATGGTCGAGGTCGCCGCCGAGACGCACTACGTCCGCCACCACAAGAAGAAGATCGCCCTGATCTTCAGCGCCATGCGCCACTTCGCGGAGGAACTGCGCGCCGGCGGCTGGACGGTCGACTATGTGAGGCTCGACGACCCCGGCAACACCGGCAGCTTCAGCGGCGAAGTCGTCCGCGCCGTCGCCCGCCACGGCGCAAGCCGCATCCGCGTCGTCGAGGCGGGCGAGTGGCGCGTCGACGCCATGATCGCCGGCTGGGCCGCCGACACCGGCCTCCCGGTCGAGATCCTGCCCGACGACCGCTTCCTCTGCAGCCGCACCGACTTCGCCGAATGGGCCGGCGCGCGCAAGCGGTTGGTGATGGAGGAGTTCTACCGCGAGATGCGCAAGCGCACCGGCCTGCTGATGCGCGCGGGCAAGCCGGTCGGCACCCGCTGGAACTTCGACGCCGAGAACCGCAAGGTGCCGCCGCGCGGATTGAACTACCCCGCGCCGCCGACCTTCGTGCCGGATGCGATCACGACCGAGGTGCTCGACCTCGTCGCCGACCGCTTCGCCGGCCATTTCGGCGACCTCGAGCCGTTCGGCTTCGCCGTCACCCGCGCCGATGCCCTGATCGCGCTCGACCACTTCATCGCCGTCGCCCTGCCGCGCTTCGGCGACTATCAGGACGCGATCGTCGAGGGGCAGGCGTTCCTCTACCACGCCGCGCTGTCGCCCTACCTCAACTGCGGGCTGCTGACGGCGCGCGAGGTGGTGCAGGCCGCGCAGGCGGCGTTCGACCGGGGCGAGGTGCCGCTCAACGCGGCCGAGGGCTTCATCCGCCAGATCATCGGCTGGCGCGAATATGTCCGCGGCCTCTATTTCTGGGCCGGGCCGGACTATGCCAAGTCGAACGCGCTTCAGGCGACGCGCGACCTGCCGGCCTTCTACTGGACCGGCGAGACCGAGATGCGCTGCCTCGCCCAGTCGGTCGCGCAGGTGAAGCGCGAGGCCTACAACCACCACATCCAGCGGCTGATGGTGCTCGGCAATTTCGCCATGCTGATCGGCGTCGAGCCGGCGCAGGTCGAGGAATGGTACCTCGTCGTCTACGCCGATGCCTACGAATGGGTCGAGCTGCCCAACGTCCACGGCATGAGCCAGTTCGCCGACGGCGGCATCCTGGGGTCGAAGCCCTATGCCGGCGGCGGCGCGTACATCAACCGCATGAGCGACCACTGCGGCCGGTGCCGGTACGACGTGAAGCAGCGGGTCGGCCCCGACGCCTGCCCGTTCAACGCGCTCTACTGGGATTTCCTCGCGCGCCACCGCGACAAGCTCGGCGGCAACAACCGTCTGCTGCGGATGTACGACAACTGGGATCGCTTCGCGCCTGAGCGGCAGAAGGAGACGCGGGAGAGCGCGGCGGCGTTCCTGAAGACGCTGCCGCCGGCCGCCCGCGAGTGGGCCGTGGCGCAGCCGGACGCCGCCCCGCCCGCGCCCCCGGCTGGGCCGCCGCCCGAGGCTGTGCTAGAGCGTTGAGCGGAGGCTGATATGCTCGCACGCGCCAACCGCCGGATGACGGTCGACCAGTTCCTCAAGCTCTACGAGGGCACGGAGGGCAAGTACGAGCTGGTCAACGGGCAGGTCTATGCCATGGCCGGCGGAACGGCGACGCACGCCGACGTCTGCGGCAACATCTTCGCGGCGCTGCGCCAGAAGCTGCGCGGCAGCGGCTGCCGCCCGTTCAACTCCGACATGGGGCTGACGCTGACCGACGAGTCGCTGCGCTATCCCGACGTTGCCGTCTATTGCGACCCGCGCGACCTGCAGCGCAACCTGCGCGAGGTGCGGAGCTTCCGCTTCCCCAAGCTGATCGTCGAGGTTCTGTCGCCATCGACCGCCGAGGAGGACATCGGCGAGAAGCTGCTCGCCTACAAGCGGATCGACACGGTGCAGGCGGTCGTCATCGTCGATCCCGTCGATCAGACACTCGAGCTCCACGAGCGCGTCGCGCCCGACGAGTGGCGGCACCGCATCCTGCCGCCGGAATCGGGGCTCAGCCTCCGCGACCCCGCCGTCGAGCTCGGGTTCCACGAGATCTTCGCCAGCGACTGACGCGTTTCCGCTTTCGCGGCGGGCGGGCTACATCGCGCGGTGGCCCATCTCACCCGCCTGACGCTGACCGACTTCCGCTCCTATGCCGCCGCCGAGGTCGCGGTCGGGCCCGGCGCGATCGTCGTCACCGGCGACAACGGGCAGGGCAAGACCAACCTGCTCGACGCCGTGTCGCTGCTGTCGCCGGGGCGGGGCCTGCGCGGGGTGGCGCTGTCCGACGCGGCGCGGAGCGGCGGGCCGGGGGGGTGGACCGTCGCCGCCGAGATCGCGGCCGAGGGCGGCGCGGTCGCGATCGGCACCGGCACGACGCCCGCCGCGCCCGACCGGCGCGTGGTCCGCGTCAACGGCGCGGCGGCCCCGATCGCCGCGCTTGGCGAGTGGCTGTCGGTGCTGTGGCTGACGCCGGCGATGGACCGGCTGTTCGTCGATACCGCGAGCGCCCGGCGGCGCTTCCTCGACCGGCTGGTGCTGGCGCTCGACCTGGCGCACGGCGGCGAGGTGACGCGCTACGACGCGGCGATGCGCGCGCGGACGCGGCTGCTGACGGGGGAGGTGGCAGCCGATCCCGCTTGGCTCGCCAGCCTCGAGCGGGCGATGGCCGAGCATGGGGAGCGGGTCGCGGCGGCGCGGGCCGCCACCGTCGCGGCGCTGGCGGAGGCTGTCGCGGCGACGCCGGACAGCGACTTTCCCCGGGCCGCTCTCGCGCTCGCCGGCGGGGAGGCGGAGGACCTCGCCGCTCGCCTGGCCGCGACCCGCACCATCGACGCCAGCGTCGGGCGCGCCACCGCCGGGCCGCACCGCGTCGACCTGATCGTCACCCACGCCGCCAAGGGGCAGCCGGCGGCGCGCAGCTCGACGGGCGAGCAGAAGGCGCTGCTCCTCGGCCTCGTCCTCGCCCATGCCGGGCTGGTCGAAGAGCGGACCGGCCGCCCGCCGGTGCTCCTCCTCGACGAGGTCGCCGCCCACCTCGATCCCCGCCGCCGCGCCGCTTTGTTCGATCGGCTGGCGGGACGGGGGCAGGTGTGGCTGACGGGCACCGAAGCCGCGCTGTTCGCCGGGCTCGACGGGCAGCGGCTGCACGTCGCCGACGGCCGGGTCGCTTAGCCCTCGCGTACGCGCGCGCGAGTCCCTATATGGAAGTGTAACAAAGCGGCGCCGCTCCGGCCGCCGAGGGGAACAGCTTGTCCGACGAGACCAACCAGCCCGCGGCCGATTATGGCGCGGATTCGATCCAGGTGCTGCGCGGCCTCGACGCCGTGCGCAAGCGGCCGGGCATGTACATCGGCGACACCGACGACGGCTCGGGGCTGCGCCTCATGGTCTTCGAGGTCAGCGACAACGCCATCGACGAGGCGCTCGCCGGCTACTGCGACCGCATCGACATCCGCCTCAATGCCGACGGCAGCGTCACCGTCGCCGACAACGGCCGCGGCATCCCGACCGGCATCCACAGCGAGGAGGGCGTCAGCGCCGCCGAGCTGGTGATGACCCAGCTCCACGCCGGCGGCAAGTTCAACAATTCCGATGAAAACGCCTACAAGGTCTCGGGCGGGCTGCACGGCGTCGGCGTCAGCGTCGTCAATGCGCTGTCCGAATGGCTGCGCCTGCGCATCTGGCGCGAGGGGCACGAGCATTTCATGGAGTTCCGCCACGGCGAGCCGGTCGCGCCGCTGGCGGTCGTCGGGCCGCAGGGCGACCGGCGCGGCACCGAGGTGACCTTCCTGCCGTCGGCAGCGACGTTCAAGACGACCGAATTTGACTTCGCCAAGCTGGAACATCGCTTCCGCGAGCTGGCGTTCCTCAATTCGGGCGTGCGGCTGGTCCTGACCGACGCCCGCCACGTCGAGCCGGTGACGGTCGAGCTGTTCTACGAAGGCGGGATCGCGGCGTTTGTTACCTACCTGGACAAGTCCAAGAGTGCGCTTATTCCCGCTCCGGTTGCCATCCACGGCGAGCGCGACGACATCGGGATCGACGTCGCGCTCGAATGGAACGACAGCTATTACGAGCAGGTCCTTTGTTTCACCAACAACATCCCGCAGCGCGACGGCGGCACCCACCTTGCTGCCTTCCGCGCCGCGCTGACGCGCACGCTCAACAGCTACGCCGAGAAGTCGGGCGTGCTGAAGAAGGAGAAGGTGTCGCTGACCGGCGACGATATGCGCGAAGGCCTGACCGCGATCATCTCGGTCAAGCTGCCCGACCCCAAGTTCTCGAGCCAGACCAAGGACAAATTAGTATCCAGCGAGGTTCGTCAGCCGCTCGAGGCGCTGATCGCCGACAAGCTCGCCGAGTGGCTCGAGGAAAATCCGGCGCACGCCAAGACGATCATGGGCAAGATCATCGACGCCGCCGCCGCGCGCGAAGCGGCGAAGAAGGCGCGCGACCTGACGCGGCGCAAGGGCGCGATGGACATGGGCGGGCTGCCCGGCAAGCTCCACGACTGCCGCGAGCGCGACCCCGCCAAGTCGGAGCTGTTCATCGTCGAGGGCGATTCCGCCGGCGGCTCGGCCAAGTCGGGGCGCAACAGCGAATATCAGGCGATCCTGCCGATCCGCGGCAAGATCCTGAACGTCGAGCGCGCCCGCTTCGACCGGATGCTGTCGTCGAAGGAGATCGGCGCGATGATCCAGGCGCTCGGCTGCGGCATCGGCCGCGACGAGTTCAAGCTGGACAAGCTCCGCTACCACAAGGTCGTCATCATGACCGACGCCGATGTCGACGGCGCCCATATCCGCACGCTGCTTCTGACCTTCTTCTATCGCCAGATGCCCGAACTGATCCGCGGCGGCTTCCTCTACATCGCCCAGCCGCCGCTCTACAAAGTGAGCCGCGGCCGGTCGGAGGTGTACCTGAAGGACGACGCCGCGCTCGACGACTATCTCGTCGATTCAGGGTTGGGCGGGCTGGTCCTGACGACGGCGTCGGGCGAACAGCGGACCGGCGGCGATCTTCGCGCGCTGGTCGAGCACGCGCGGCGGCTGAAAGCGGTGATGGCTTATGTCCCCCATCGCTACGACGCGCGGATCATCGAGGCGTTGGCGCTGACCGGCGGCCTTGCGCCCGATCTCGACCGGGATCGGCTCGCCGCTGCGGCGGCGCGGACGGCGGCGTGGCTCAATGCCGGCGACGATGGGGAAGCGGGGACGGGCGGCTGGGTCGCGCGGCCCGCCGCGGAGGACGGGTACCACCTGAGCCACCTGCTGCGCGGCGTCACCGACCATTTCATCGTCGACGGGGCGCTGCTGGCGTCGGCGGAGGCGCGCAAGCTCCACGCGCTCGGCATGGAGCAGGCGGCGACCTATGCCGCGGCGGCGACGCTCGGCGACCGGATCGTCCGCCGTCCGTCGGACCTGCTCGACATCGTGCTCGACGCCGGGCGCAAGGGGCTGTCGGTGCAGCGCTACAAGGGGCTCGGCGAGATGAACGCCGAGCAGTTGTGGGAGACGACGCTCGACCCGGCCGCGCGGGTGCTGCTCCGCGTCACCGCCGACGAGGCCGACGTCGCCGACGAGATCTTCACCAAGCTGATGGGCGACGTCGTCGAGCCGCGCCGCGCCTTCATCCAGGACAACGCGCTGTCGGTCGCCAACCTCGACGTCTGAGCGCGGAGGTACGGCAGAGTGTCGGAATCCTTTACACCGGATTTCGGCACCCGCCGGCCGCCCACGACGGATCAAGGGGTTGGACGCTTGCCCGGGCTTGGCACGTTCTTTGCTCCCTCTTCACCGAATGCGATTTCGGGGAACGGAGCCGATGATGATCTCGACCAAGTTCATGGCAGTGGCGGCCGCAGGAGCGGTCGTGTTCGCCGCCGCGCCGGCGTCGGCGGTGGTGGTGACCTTCGCCACCTTCAGCGCGCCGACCACGGCGCACAACTTCCGGTTCGTCAACTCGGGCAACTCGTCGGCGCGCACGCGCACGACCGATGCGGTGATCTACACCACGTCGA
>JAFARM010000108.1 GCA_019245455.1 Sphingomonadaceae bacterium
GGTCGTCGGCGTGGTGCTCGAGGCGGTGACGCACAAGCCACTGGCGGACGCGCTCGCCGCCGACGTGTTCACGCCCGCGGGGCTAACGGCGACGCGCCTTGTCGCTTCCGGCGAGAAGCCCGCTGGCCGCTCCGGCTACTTCGCCGACGGCCGCGACGACCGCTTCATCGACATCGGCCGCTTCGGCGCGGCGGGAGCGGTCGCCGGGCCTGCCGCCGACCTCGCCCGCTTCGACCGCGCGCTGATGACCGACAAGCTGCTGAAACCCGCCAGCCGCGCCGAGATGGAGCGTGGCGATCCGAAGCTCGGCTACGCTGCGCTCGGCGTCTGGTCGTACACCGTGCCGCTCCACGGCTGCGCGCGGCCGGTCCGCCTCGTCGAGCGGCGCGGCGAGATCGGCGGGGTGCAGGTGCGGAACGTCATCGCGCCCGACGCCGGCCTGGCGCTGGTCGTCTTCACGGACCGCCCGTTCGAGTTCGGCGAAGCGTGGCAGGGCAAGGGCGGCAGCTTCGACCTGTTCTCGGCCGCCTTCTGCCCGGAGACGGCGCGATGAGCCGCGTCCGGCTGGGGGTCAACATCGACCACGTCGCCACCATCCGCAACGCGCGCGGCGGCGACCATCCCGATCCCGTCCGCGCGGCGGCGCTTGCGGTCGCAGCCGGTGCCGACGGCATCACCGCCCACCTGCGCGAGGACCGGCGGCACATCCGCGACGACGACCTGAAGCGGCTGATGGCGGCGCTGACGGTGCCGCTCAACCTCGAGATGGCGGCGACCGACGAGATGCTGGCGATCGCGCTCGGCTGCGGTCCGCACGCGGCGTGCATCGTGCCGGAGAAGCGCGCCGAGCGGACCACGGAGGGCGGGCTCGACGTGCTCGGCCAGCAGCCCGGGCTGCGTCCGGTGGTGGCGCAGCTGACCGCGCGCGGCTGCCGCGTCAGCCTGTTCATCGAGCCCGACCCCGACCAGATCGAGGCGTCGGCGGCGATCGGCGCGGCGGTGGTCGAGCTCCACACCGGCCGCTACGCGCACCTGTCCGGCGAGGCGCAGGCCGCGGAACTGGCGCGGCTGGCGGCGGGCGCGACGCTCGCCGCGGCGCGCGGGCTGGAGGTTCACGCCGGGCACGGGCTGACGTTCGACAATGTCGCGCCGGTCGCGGCGCTGCCAGAGATCGCCGAGCTCAACATCGGCCACTTTCTGATCGGCGAGGCGGTGTTCACCGGGCTGGGCCCGGCCATTGGCGAGATGCGCGCGCGGATCGATCGTGCTTCGACAGGCTCAGCATGAGCGGCTTCAGTTTCACTCACCCCGCTCATGCTGAGCTTGTCGAAGCACGCTCCGCCGGTTGGCACAGACGATGATTATCATCGGTCTCGGCAACGACCTGACCAACATCGACCGCATCGCGGCGTCGATCGACCGCTTCGGCGACCGCTTCATCCGCCGCGTCTTCACGCCGGTCGAGATCGCCAAGGCCGAGCGGCGGCCCCTGACCCGCGCCGGCACCTACGCCAAGCGCTGGGCGGCGAAGGAGGCGTGCGCCAAGGCCTTGGGCACCGGTATCCGCGGCGGCGTGTTCTTCAGCTGCATGGGCGTCGTCAACCTGCCGAGCGGCCAGCCGACGATGGCGCTGACCGGCGGCGCGGCGGAAAGGCTGGCCAAGATCACCCCGCCGGGGCATAGCGCCGTAATACACCTGACCATCACCGACGATCATCCCTGGGCGCAGGCGATCGTCCTGATCACAGCGGAACGGACATGAGCGAGACGGCGACGATGGCCAAGCCCAAGAAGAAGGTCGACTGGGCCGACGAGCTGCGGCAGCTATTGCTCCTCGCGCTGGCCGTGCTCGCAGTCCACAGCCTGGTCGCCAAGCCGTTCTACATCCCGTCGGAATCGATGCTGCCGACGCTGCTGACGGGCGACCGGTTGATCGTGTCGAAGTTCCCCTACGGCTACTCCTACCTGTCGCCGTCGCTGCCGATCCTGCCCGAGATGCACGGCCGCATCCTCGGCCGCTACCCCGACCGCGGCGACATCGCCGTGATCAAGGCGCCGCGCGACCACGAGGATTATATTAAGCGCGTCATCGGCCTACCCGGCGACACGGTGCAGATGAAGAACGGCCAGCTGTGGCTGAATGGCGTGGCCGTGCCGAAGGTGGCCGAGAGCCCGGCCGACATCCCGGTGTCGGCCAACACCGACTGCCTTCAGTTTCCGCAGTACCGCGTGACGCTGCCCGACGGCCATGCCATCTGCCGCTATCCGCGCTTTCGCGAGACGTTGCCGAACGGGCGCAGCTACGACGTCCTCGACCTCGGTGAGACAGCGCAGGACAATACCGCGCCCGAGATCGTGCCGGAAGGCCACCTCTTCCTGATGGGCGACAACCGCGACAATAGCGAGGACAGCCGCTTTCCGGCCTTTGTCGGGGGCCTGGGGATGCTGCCGATCGAGAATTTGGTCGGCCGCGCCGAGTTCCTGACCTTCTCGCTCGACGGGTCGACCGTGCTGTGGAACCCGCTGACCTGGTTCAGCGCGCTCCGCCCGCACCGCGCGTTCGTCTCGCTCCGCCCGCGCATCGAGCACAGCACCCCGCCTGCCGCCGCCCGGTGAGCGACGCCGACGCCCCGGTTCCGCCGAGCCCGATCGACCTGTCGGGGCGCGCCCGCGGGGCGCTGACCGATGCCGTCGTCTGGCTGAGCGTCGCCGCCGGCCTGTGGCTGGCGTGGAAGGTCGCCGCCTCGCTGCTGCTGATCCTCGCCGGCCTGGTCTT
>JAFARM010000324.1 GCA_019245455.1 Sphingomonadaceae bacterium
CGCAGAACACGTCGCTCGGCGTCGTCGCGCCCGGCATCGCCGAGGCGCTGTTCGCCACCGCCCTCGGGCTGTTCGCGGCGATTCCTGCGGTGATCGGCTATAACCGGCTGCTGCACGGGCTGGGGCGGCTCGAGGCGCGGCTCAACGCCTTCGCCGGCGAGTTCCACGGGCTCTTGTCGCGCCAGCTCGACGCGATGGAGGGCAAGTGATGGGCACCCTCCTTCTCCCTCCCGCTTCGATGCGCAGCATCGGAGAGCGGGGAGGGACGTGGGGGCATCGCGCTCGCCGCCGGACCACCGCCACCCGCCCAGCGCCCCCCACCCCGGCCCTCCCCGCTCTCGGTTCGCTCCGCTCACCGGGGGGGAGGGAGCAGTAATGGCCATGGGTCTGTCCACCCGCCGCGGCCGGCGCGCGCCGATGGCCGAGATCAACGTCACGCCGATGGTCGACGTGATGCTGGTGCTGCTCATCATCTTCATGGTGACGGCGCCGCTGCTGGTGACGGGCGTACCGGTCGACCTGCCCGACGCCCGCGCGGCGGCGCTCAAGACCGACGACAAGCCGGTGCAGGTGTCGCTCGACCGCGCGGGAAGCGTCTTCATCGACGACGCGCCGGTCGCCGAGGACGCGCTCGCCCCACGTCTCGCGGCGCTGCACGCGGCAACGCCCGAGGCGCGCGTCTTCGTCCGCGCCGATCGCGGCCTCGACTACGGCCGGGTCATGGCCGTCGTCGGCGAGGTGTCGGCGGCCGGCTTCCACAAGGTCGCCCTCGTCAGCACGCCGGACAAGCGGCACTGATGGGGCGGCACTAACGTGACGGCGCTCGGGCTGCCGGCGGCGCGGGGGGTTCCGAGCGAGCGCCAGTCGCTGGTCATCGTCGGCCTCCTCCACCTGCTGCTGCTCGGCGCGCTGTCGCTCGCCCTCCGCGCGGTGACGCCGCCGCCCGCCCCCGTCGAGGGCGTGCCGATCGAGATCGTCACCGACCCCGGTCCCGCGCGCTCGCCGCCGCCGGCCCCCGCGCCAAAGCCGCAGCCGCAGCCCGCGCCGGAGCCTGCGCCGACACCCCCGCCCCGCCCCGCGCCCGAGCCGAAGCCGGTGCCCGCCAAGGCCGAGCCGAAGCCGGTCGACGAAACCGCGCCGCCCGAGAAGCGCGAGAAGCCCAAGGTCGAGAAGCCCGCACCGGAGAAGACGCCGGACAAGCCCAAGCCCGAGAAGAAGCCTGAGAAACCCGCCCCGCTCGACACCGACGCCCTGTCGAAGCTGCTCGATAAACAGGCACCGAAGCCGAAGCCGCTCGACACCAAGGCGCTGGCGAAGTCGCTCGACGCCGCGACGCCCAAGGCCAGGCCGCTCGACACCGCCGCCCTCGCCAAGTCGCTCGACGCCGCACTACCGAAGGGACCGGCGCACGCGACGCGTGGCGACCCGCGCGCTTCGGCGGCGCTGGCGGCGGCGATCCTGGCACAGGTGCGGCCGTGCTGGACCCCGCCGATCGGCGGCAACGGCGCGAAGGTGACGGCGCTGCTCGACGTGACGCTGAACCGCGACGGCTCGGTCGCCGGCCGGCCGAAGATTGCCGGGCAGACGGGGGCGACGGGCGCGAGCGCCGGCTATGCCCGCGCCTTCGCCGAGGCCGCCGTCCGCGCCGTGCTGCGTTGCGCGCCGCTGAAGCTGCCCGCCGACCAGTACGACCAGTGGAAGGCGGTCGAGATCAACTTCGACCCGGCGACGCTCTAACTCCCCTCCTGCTTGCGGGGGGGGGCTGGGGGTGGGCAGTCACCTCAGCAACCGAGGCCGTCTTCCCACCCCCGACCCCTCCCGCAAGCGGGAGGGGAGAGGCGAACCGGGAGGGGTAGCGGCCCTCCCCCGAAACCGGCTAGAGGCTCCCCCATGCGTATCGTCCTTGCCGCCCTCGCCCTCTTCGCCGCGACGCCGGCGGCGGCGGTGATCCGTGTCGACATCAACAGCGGCATCGCCGCCCCGCTGCCGGTCGCCGTACCCGCCTTCCCGGCGACCGCCGACGCCTCGACTGCGGCCGGATCGACGACCGCGCTCGGCGGGCAGCTGGCGAGCGTCATCGCCGCCGACCTCGGCAGTTCCGGCCTGTTCCGTCCCGTGGACGCGAGCGGTACGCCTGTCGCACCGGCCGACGTCACCGCCCCGCGCTTCGACGCGTGGAAGGCGACGACGGCGCAGGCGCTCGTCACCGGCAACGTCACCGCCAACCCCGACGGCGGCATCACCGTCGGCTGCTACGCCTACGACATCGTCGCCGGTCAGGAGCTGGCGCGGCAGGGCTTCGTCACGACGGCGGCCAACTGGCGGCGCGCGGCGCACAAGTGCGCCGACCTCGTCTATTCGCGCCTGACCGGCGAGAGCGGCTATTTCGACAGCCGCATCGTCTATGTCAGCGAGACCGGGCCCAAGACGCACCGCATCAAGCGGCTGGCGGTGATGGATCAGGACGGGGCCAACCACCGCTTCCTGACCAACGGCCAGAACCTCGTCCTGACGCCGCGCTTCGCGCCGAACCAGCAGACGCTGACCTACATGAGTTACGAGGGCAACCGCCCGCGCATCTGGCTCTATACGATCGGCACCGGCCACCAGGAGGCGGTGAGCGACACCGGCAACATGAGCTCGTCGCCGCGCTTCTCGCCCGACGGGCAGACGCTGGTCTATTCGATCAGCCAGAACGGCACGACCGACATCTACAAGATGAGCCTGCCGGGGCGGCAGGTGACGCGCCTGACGCACGGGCCCGGCATCAGCACCTCGCCGAGCTACTCGCCCGACGGGTCGAAGATCGTGTTCGAAAGCGACCGCGGCGGCGCGCAGCAGGTCTACGTGATGAACGCCGACGGCAGCGACCAGCACCGCATCAGCTTCGGCGAGGGCCGCGCGGGAACCCCGGTGTGGTCGCCCAAGGGCGACCTGATCGCCTTCACGCGGCTGGGCGGCGGCAAGTTCCGCATCGGCGTCATGCGGCCCGACGGATCGGGTGAGCGGCTGCTGACCAACGCCTATCAGGACGAGGGACCGACCTGGTCGCCCAACGGCCGCGTCATCATGTTCTTCCGCACCGCCGCGCACGTCACGCTGCACTCGGTCGACCTGTCGGGGGCGAACGAGCGGACAATAAAAACGCCGCTCGATGCGTCCGATCCGGCGTGGTCGCCGTTGTTGCCATGAACTCATTCCACGACCGAAAGGGAAACCCGCTCATGCTGCACCGCGCTTCCACCCTGGCGATGATCGCCGTGCTGATCGGCGTGTCGGCCTGCTCGACCAAGAAGAAGGCGCTGCCCCCTGCGCCGCCGCCGGCGAGCGCGCCGCTGACGCAGGCTGCCCCGCCCGCCGCCGCGCCGACCGGCGATGTCGGCAATCGCGCCGTTCCGGGGTCGGTCGAGGACTTCAAGCAGACCAGCGGCTCGGACACGGTGCTGTTCGCCTATGACAGCTACGAGGTCGACGACACCGCCAAGGCGATCCTCGGCAAGCAGGCCGAGTGGCTGGCGCGCTACCCGGCGGTCAAGGTGTCGATCGAGGGCCATACCGACGAGCGCGGCACCCGCGAGTACAACCTCGCGCTCGGCGACCGGCGCGCCAACGCGGCCAAGAACTTCCTGGCGGCACAGGGGGTCTCGCCGGCGCGGATGACGACGATCAGCTATGGCAAGGAGCGCCCGGTGGCGGAGGGCAGCGACGAGGCCGCCTATGCCCAGAACCGTCGCGCGGTGACGGTGATCGTCAGCGGGGCGAGGTGAGGATTTCCCCTCCCCTTCAGGGGAGGGGCGAGAGACGGGCGAAGCCCGGCCCGGGGGTGGGCGGCGCGGCAGGCTGCGTCGCCGCCTCCGACTTCCCCACCCCCAGCCCCTCCCCTGAAGGGGAGGGGAGGCTACCGCGCCGCCACCTGCACCGGCTTCGCTGCCGTCACCCGCCACACCGTGTTGCCGACATCGTCGGCGATCAGCAGCGCGCCGGCCTTGTCGATCGCCAGTCCGACCGGGCGGCCATAGCTCTTGCTGTGGTCGCGGTCGATGAAGC
>JAFARM010000325.1 GCA_019245455.1 Sphingomonadaceae bacterium
CCCTTGCCCGCGCGATCAGGGTCTAGCAGAAAACGCGTCGTGTTATGACGTTCTTAATGCGGCGCGTTTAGTTTCAGCGACGGTACCGGCCGAACTGGTCGGTGCCACGGGGGTAAGCAAGATCAAGAGATTCGGGGAGTGGCCGTAAAAGGCTACAGATCAAGGCGGGGAATCTATGGTTCGGGTTGAGTTGCGACGGGTCCGTTGGGCCCTGCTGGGTGCTGCCCTACTGGCGTCCGGATCGGGATCGGCGGCGACTTACGTCGTTACGGCGGCAACGCTGGCCAATGCCTTCAAGACCGCCGCCGCCGGCGATACGCTGAAGCTCGTCGGCACCTTCGGCCTCGTGCGGCTGCCATCCCGCAGCTTCGCCAAGGTCGTCACGCTCGACGCGTCGCGCGCCGTCTTCACCGACACGCTCGACCTGCTCCGCGACGATAACGTCCGCGTCGTCGGCGGACACTGGGACATCACGCGCGGCAGCACATACGGTCGGGCGATCGTCGTGTACGGTGGCAGCGGCGTTTCGATCGACCGCGCGACTGTGGTCGGCGTCGCCGGACAGCAGGGGGTCAACTTCGCCGGAACCGCCAATGCCGAGGTTTCGGGCGGCAGCTTCGCCGGCCTGCAGGTGGCGATCGGCCTGACCGGCGTGACCGGCGGCTCCGCGACCGGCAACAGGGTGACCCGCGCGGTGTCGGACGGCATCGACATCGGCGACAGCCACAATGTCACGGCAAGCGGCAATAGCTGTTCGGGGGGAACGCCAGGGGCGGGCGTTCATCCGGATTGCATCCAGCTGTGGAGCACCGAGGGGCACCCGGTTGAATCCGACATCACCGTCACCCACAACAGCGCGACCGGAATGACTCAGGGCTTCACCTCGTTCGCCGCGGGGGGCGGCGCGCGGCGGGTCGACATCTCGTACAATACGGTCACCACGTCGATGCCGCAGGGGATCGCGTGCTATGACTGTTTCGACAGCATCATCAGCTACAACACGCTGTCGACGCTGCCCGGTGCCAGCCACCTGACGAACCTCAACATCGTCGGCGGCGGCAACAACAACATCGTCGGCAATGTCATCAATCCCGCGTCCTTCCTCCGGCGGAACGGCGTCGGCAGCGTCAACGCGACGCCGTTCACCGATCTGCTGGTCTATGCCGGCGACGTGCAGCCGGCACCGCTGGGCAGCGCGCCGCCGGTGTCGACCGCCGGCCCCGCAGTTGTACCCGAGCCAGCCAGCTGGGCGATGCTGCTCGCCGGCTTCGCTGCCGTCGGGGCGGCGGCCCGACGCCGGGTGCGGCGCGTCTGCGCCTGACCGCCCGCCCCTGACTGGTTGCCCCTGACTGGTCGCCGTCGCCGCCCTGTGCCATGACCCGGCGGCGCGGACGGTCCCGCGCGGGCGGGAGGGCTGCGCTTGACCGGCAACGTCGACACCATCGCCCATAATATCCAGCTGGCGCTCGGCCCGGTCTTCCTGCTGACCGGCATCGCCTCGATCCTGAACGTGATGATGGCGCGCCTCGCCCGCGTCATCGACCGGGCGCGCAAGCTGGAGGCGGAGATCGCCGGCTACGACCCGGCGGCGAGCCGGCGGGCAACGGTCGAGCTCGGCATCCTGCGCCGGCGGACGACGGCGGCGCACTGGGCGATCGGGATGTGCACCACGGCGGCGCTGTTCGTGTGCGTCGTCGTCGCCATCCTGTTCGTCGGCAACTTCGTCGTGTTCCGCGCCGATACCATCGTCGCGGGGCTGTTCATCGTCGCCATGACGCTGCTGATCACCGGCCTAATCCTGTTCCTCACCGAGGTCCAGCTGGCGATGAAGAGCGTCCGGATCAGGACGGAGATGCTGGAGGATTGATCAGGCGAGGAAGAACGCTTTCATCACAAGAGCGATGACGCCCGCGACGATCAGGCCGACCGCCCATTTGAGGACGGCGACTTCACCTTTGACCCCGGCAATATCGCTCTTCAAGTCAGCCTTGACCACCGCCAACTCGGCCTTCACGTCGCGAACGTCCGATCGGACTTCGCGGAGATCGCCCTTGGTCGCCAGTTCGCCCAGCGCGACCTCCTGGGCGTCGTGCAGCACGCCGGTTACCGCCTCGGCCTGCGGCTCGCTGAAGCCCGCCTCGCGGAGGCGCTTGGCGATGCGCAGGGTATCGAGAGCGACGGCGGTCATACGGCCTAAGTACGCCGGCTGTAGCACCTACGCAACGCCGGTTCAGTTCCGCGCCTTATCCACCAGCGCGTTCTTGGTGATCCACGGCATCATGCCGCGCAGCCGCGTGCCCACTGCCTCGATCTCATGCCGCGCCTGCAGCGACCGCTCCGCCTTCAGCACCGGGTTCCCCGCGCGGTTGTCGAGGATGAAGTCGCGGACGAACCGCCCGCTCTGGATGTCGGCGAGCACGCGCTTCATCTCGGCCTTGGTCTCCGGCGTGATGATGCGCGGGCCGGTGACATAGTCGCCGAACTCGGCGGTGTTGCTGATCGAATAACGCATATTGGCGATGCCGCCTTCGTACATCAGGTCGACGATCAGCTTCACCTCATGCAGGCACTCAAAGTACGCCATTTCGGGGGCGTAGCCGGCCTCGACCAGCGTCTCGAACCCGGCCATGACGAGGCTCGTCAGGCCGCCGCACAGCACGACCTGCTCGCCGAACAGGTCGGTCTCGCACTCCTCGCGAAAGCTCGTCTCGATGATCCCCGACCGCCCGCCGCCGACGGCGCTGGCATAGGCAAGGCCGACGTCGTGGGCGTTGCCGCTGGCGTCCTGGTGGACGGCGATCAGGCACGGGACGCCGCCGCCCTTGACGTACTCGGAGCGGACGGTGTGCCCCGGCCCCTTGGGCGCGACCATGAAGACGTCGATGTCGGCGCGCGGCTCGATCAGGCCGAAGTGGATGTTGAGCCCGTGGGCGAAGGCGAGCGCGCTGCCGGCCTTCATGTTCGGCCCGAGGTCGGTCGCGTAGATCGCCGCCTGGTGCTCGTCGGGGGCGAGGACCATGACGATGTCGGCCGCCTTGGCGGCGTCGGCGTTGGCCATCACGGTGAAGCCGGCGCCTTCCGCCTTGGCCGCGCTCGCCGAGCCGGGGCGAAGGGCGACGATGACCTGCTTCACCCCGCTGTCGCGCAGGTTCTGGGCATGGGCGTGCCCCTGGCTGCCGTAGCCGACGATCGCCACCGTCTTGCCGCGGATCAGCCCGAGGTCGGCATCGGAGTCGTAGTAGACGCGCATTCTTCTTCCTTTGCTCCCCTCCCCTTCAGGGGGAGGGGTCGGGGGTGGGGAAGTCGCCGCTACAACGCGGCCTGCGCGCCGCCCCACCCCCGGGCC
>JAFARM010000148.1 GCA_019245455.1 Sphingomonadaceae bacterium
CGAGCGCAAGCTTTACACCCGCACCGGTGGGCGATGGGGCATCGGCGCGGTCCACCGGATGCTGACGCGGACCAGCTACATCGGCGTCCACGAGTTCAACCGGCGCTCCAAGCACGGCGCGAACAAGCCCGACGATCAGGTCATCAACGTCGAGGTGCCGCGCATCATCGCGCAGGACAGCTGGGACCGCGTTCAGGAGCTGCTGCACTCGCGCAATCCGAAAGTCGCGCCGCCCCAAGTCGTCGCCGGGCCTACGCTGCTGACCGGCATCTGCTTCTGCGCCGACTGCGGCGGAGCCATGACGATCCGCACGGGCAAGTCAGGTCGTTACCGCTACTATGCCTGCTCCATCGCGGCCCGGCAGGGCGCGACCGGGTGCAAGGGCCGTTCGATCCCGATGGAGAAACTTGACGGCGTCGTCACCGAGCACCTTGAAGAGCGGCTGCTGGAGCCCGAGCGGTTGGAAGAGATTCTGGGCGTGCTGCTTGACCGGCGCGAGGACCGAGCGGCGCGCAAGCGCGCGCACGCGAGCGAGATGCGCAAGCGGGCAGCCGAGGCCGAGGGGCGGCTGAAGCGGCTCTATGAAGCGATCGAGAGCGGGGTGGCCGACCTCGCGGATACTTCGCTGAAGGAGCGCATCGCTGAACTGCGCGCGATCAAGAGCCAAGCCGAAACCGACGCCGAGCGTGCGGCAATCGAGGCCGACAATGTCGGACCGGAGATCACGCCAGCGATGCTCAGCGCGTTCGCTTCGGCCGCCCGACGCAAGCTGCGCGGCCCGGACGGGCGCTTCCGGCGCGATCATCTTCGGGCGCTCGCACAGCGGGTCGAGGTCGCCGACCGGGAGGTTCGGATCATGGGCTCGCGGTCAGAGCTGCTTCGCCAGCTCGCGATCGCAAACGGCGTAGCCGCGGCGGCGAGCGGCGTGCCCAGATCTGTTCCGAAGTGGCGGAGAGGGTGGGATTCGAACCCACGGTGAGCTTGCACCCACAACGGTTTTCGAGACCGTCCCAATCGACCACTCTGGCACCTCTCCGCACGGGCGCTTGGGCCGCGAAAGGGCCGGTCGAGGCGCGGCCTATAGCGGACCTGCGGCGGCTTTGCCAATGCCCTTCACGAAACCGCGCCCGATCCTATATGTTGTGTATGCGAAATTGGGCGGACACGTCCGCAGAGGGTCCGATGTCCCAGACCAAGGAAGGCCGCGATTTTCCGCTCAACGTCACTGCCGACTTCGGCATCGGCGAGGTCGTGCGCCACCGCCTGTTCCCCTTCCGCGGCGTCATCTTCGACGTCGATCCCGAGTTCGCCAACTCCGAGGAGTGGTGGCAGGCGATCCCCGAGAACGTCCGCCCGCGCAAGGATCAGCCCTATTACCACCTGCTCGCCGAGAACGACGAGAGCGCGTATGTCGCCTACGTCAGCCAGCAGAACCTGGTCCACGAGGACGTGCCGGAGCCGGTGCAGCACCCGGCGGTGACGCAGCTGTTCACCGGCTTCGAGGGCGGCCGCTACATCCTGAGGCCCGAGGTGCGCAACTAAGGGCGATTGCCGGCGCGGGGTCGCCGCCCCATGTGTAGGGGATGCGCGACTCCGCCGCCGTTTCCGGCACCAATCCCGACCTGAAGGCCCTGCGGCGCTTTCTCCCCTACCTGTGGCCGTCGGGCAGCACGGGGCTGCGGCGGCGTGTCGTCGCCTCGATGCTGCTCGTCGTCGTGTCGAAGGCGGTCGGCTATGTCATGAGCTTCGCGCTCGGCGGGGCGGTGACACGCATGAGCCACGGCGGGCAGGCGGCGGTGGCGATCGTCATCGGGCTGGTCGTCGCCTACGCCGGCGCGCGCTTCGGCGGGGTACTGCTCGACAATCTCCGCAATGCCATCTTCGAGCGCGTGGGGCAGACCGCGGCGCGGCACCTGAGCCAGGACGTCTTCGTCCACATCCACAAGCTGTCGCTGCGCTACCACCTCGAGCGGCGGACGGGCGCGCTGACGCGGATCGTCGAGCGGGGGACCAAGAGCATCGACACGATGCTCTACTTCATCCTCTTCAACATCGTGCCGACGGTCATCGAGCTGGTCGTCACGTCGGTCATCTTCGGCATCAAGTTCGGCCTCGGCCTGGTCGCGGCGACGCTGGTCATGGCGGCGGCCTATGTCTGGTTCACGCAGAAGCTGACCAACTGGCGCAACGCGCTCCGCCGCGAGATGGTCAGCTTCGACAACAAGGCCACCGCGCGGGCTGTCGATGCCCTGCTCAACTACGAGACGGTCAAGTACTTCAACGCCGAAGCGCACGAGGCCAAGGGCTACGGCCAGGCGATGAACCAGTGGACCGAGGCGTCGATCAAGAACCAGGTGTCGCTGTCGTGGCTCAACATCGGCCAGTCGGCGATCACCAACCTGATGATGGGCGGCGCGCTCGCCTACGCCGTCTGGGGCTGGAGCCGCGGCCGCTTCGAGCCGGGCGACGTGGTGTTCATCTCGACGCTGCTGGCGCAGCTGTTCCGGCCGCTCGACCTGCTCGGGCTCGTCTACCGCGAGATCAAGCAGGGCCTGATCGACATGGAGGCGATGTTCAAGCTGCTCGACACCGAGGCCGAGATCGCCGACGCGCCGGATGCGCGGCCGCTGGTGGTCACGGGCGGGGAGATCCGCTTCGACCACGTCGACTTCGCCTATGAGGCGCGGCGACCGATCCTGCACGACGTCAGCTTCGCGGTTCCGGCCGGGCGCAAGGTCGCGGTCGTCGGCCATTCGGGCGCGGGCAAGTCGACCCTCAGCCGCATCCTCTACCGCTTCTACGACATCAGCGCCGGCGCGGTGACGATCGACGGGCAGGACATTCGCGAGGTGACGCAGGACAGCCTGCGCCGCGCCATCGGCATCGTCCCCCAGGACACGGTGCTGTTCAACGACACCATCGGCTACAACATCGCCTATGGTCGGCCGGACGCGACGCAGGCCGAGATCGAGGCGGCGGCGCGCGAGGCGGCGATCCACGACTTCATCGCCGGCCTGCCCGACGGCTACCAGTCGACGGTCGGCGAGCGCGGGCTCAAGCTGTCGGGCGGCGAGAAGCAGCGGGTGGCGATCGCCCGCACGATCCTCAAGAACCCGGCGATCCTGATCCTCGACGAGGCGACGAGCGCGCTCGATTCGGCGACTGAAGCGGAAATCCAGGACAGTCTCCGCGCGGTCGGGCGGGGGCGGACGACGCTGGTCATCGCCCACCGCCTGTCGACCATCGCCGACGCCGACGAGATCCTGGTCATGGCCGCCGGCCGCATCGTCGAGCGGGGCAGCCACGCGGCGCTGCTGGCGCGCGGCGGCACCTATGCCGAGATGTGGGCGCTCCAGGCGGCCGAGGACGAGGGGCGGCTGATCGCGGCGGAGTAGGGCTCGGTCGCGGGCGAAGTTCACGAAGTTCACGAAGGCGAGGGTGTTTCGCGCCAGCGACCCGCTGCCTGTGGCGGCGGAAGGTCGCGATGGACACCAGGCGCGACGGGTGGTTTGCACCCCCTACGTTGGTCGAAGGCCGAAAACAGGGGCTGCTCAAAGGAGCTGGGCCGGAGCGTGAGAAAGAGCGCGGCACCCGGTGATGCCGGGAGGTGCTAACACAGACCGTTGGTTGTAGGACAGGGCCGACAACGGGGCTGCTCTCCCCTTGTTGTCGTCCCGGCGAAGGCCGGGACCCATGAACTCGACTGTTAGAGATCATGGGTCCCGGCCTTCGCCGGGATGACAAGCGGGGGAGTGTGCCATGCCGAAGGTGTCCGCAGCTTCGCCGGGGCACACCGGCCGCCCCGATCAGCCCGGCCGGTCCTCGCTGATCCGCCAGCCGTGGTCCTCGTACACCTCGTCTTCGACGGCGTTGCCGGCGGCGTCGCGGGCGGGTGCGAAGCGCAGGCGCTGGATGGCGAGCCGGCAGGTCGTCGCGTCGAGCAGGTCGCTGCCGCTCGACTCGGCGATATAGCAGCGGGCGACGCGGCCGCGCGTATCGACCACATAGCGGGTGGTGAGATTGCCCTCGATGTGGGCCGCGCGCGCCTCGGGCGGATAGTCGCGGCCGGTGATCTCGCCGCGCAGCCACCGCGCGCGCACGCCCCCGCTGCCCGTGCCGTTGCCGCCCGATCCGCTGCCGCGGCCGTTACCCTGGCCGCCGGCGCCGGTGCCGTTGCCCGCGTCGGCCGCACCGGAGGCGGGGTCAGGGCCGAGCGCGGGCAGCGGCGCGGCGGTGATCGCCGGCACGGGCGGCAGCGTGATGACCGGCGGCGGGGCGACGACCGGCACCGGCGTCGCCCGCTTGTGCGGCGGCGCGGCAGCGCCGGAAGGTCGGCGCGCGGCGTGGCGGACGGGGACCGGCTTCGGCGGCGGCGGCGGCGGGGGCAGCGCGACCTCGAACACCTTCAGGTCGGCCTCGACCGCGCGGACGACGCGTCCCGACAGGCCGGTGATCAGCGCCCAGCCGATCAGCAGCTGCAGCGCGATCGCGAGGCCGGCGGCGACGGCACGGCTGCGGGTATCGGAGGCGAAGGTCGTCATGACGGTCGCGCCGCCAACGCACGAGCGGCCGCTGCGTGTCCGTGCAGTTGCGTCAGGCGGGCGGGGCGAGGACGGCGTCGACGACCGCGGCGACGAGCGCCTGCGCCGCCGCGCGCCCGGCAATGCAGGCGGCGACCGCGCGCGACGCCTCGGCGAGGACCGCGAGCAGCGTCGGCGCGACGAGCTCGAGCGGGCGCGGAACGATGCGCCCCGCCGCCATCAGCTCGGCCAGCACGCCGGACAACAGGCCATAGGCGTACTTCATCTCGATCGCGCGCCAAGCCTCGATGCCGATCACGCGCGGCGCGTCGATGAACAGGATGCGGTGGATCTCGGGCGTGGCGCCGGCGTCGACCAGCGCGGCGAAGGCGTGGCGGATCGCGGTCAGCGGGTCGGGATCGGCGACGGCGACGGCGCGGGCGAGCAGCTCGGCCTCGACCTGCTCGGCGGCGGCGAGGAACAGGCCCTTCTTGCCGGCGAAGTGGTGGTAGACGGCCCCCGTCGTCACGCCAGCATCGGCGGCGACCTGCTCGACCCCGACCTGATCGTAGCCGTCGCGCCCGAACCGCGTGCGGGCGGCGTCGACCAGCGCCGCGACGGTGGCGGCGGTGTGCGCGTCGCGGCGG
>JAFARM010000339.1 GCA_019245455.1 Sphingomonadaceae bacterium
CAGCATGCCCAGCCGGTTCAGCTCGTGTACCACCGCCTTGCCGAACGGCGTCAGCCCGCCGTGCTTGGGATCGTCGGTCGCCGAATCGGCCCAGTCGAGCGTGCGACTGTGCGTCAGCGTCAGATAGCCCGCGCCGAGCGCGTGGTACGCGCGCAGCACCGACAGGTCGGCGTCGATCTGCCCGCCGCCCTCGACCCCCATCATCGACGCGACCCGCCCGCTGGCATGGATGCGGCGCACGTCGGCCGCCGTGCGGGCGAGGGCGAAGTCCGCCGGGTAGCGGGCGACGATCGCCTTGACGAGGTCGATCTGCTGAAGCGTCTCCTTGACCTGCTCGAGCGGCGGCAGGTCGGCGGAGACATAGACCGACCAGAACTGCGCGCCGACGTGCCCCGCGTGCAGCCGGACGATGTCGGTGTCGTAGGGCGGGGCCTTGGCGTCGAGGCGGGTCAGGTCGATCGTCCAGCGCCCCTCGCCCTCGCGGTCGCGCAGCGTTTCGGCCCAGTCGTTGTGGCCGTCGATCAGCGGCGTCGCCTTGAGCACGGCCGCGACCCGCGCCTCGGGCGTCGCCGCCGCTACGGGCGCTGTCGCCAACACTGCCGCCATCAGCCATCGCATCGTGCCGTTCTCCTTCGATCGTTACAGCTTAGCTATGGTCGCCGCGCTCGGCCACCGCCCTTGTTGTCTGCCGTTCAGGCACCGGCGGCTATCCCGCCGCGACGCTGCCGCATCCGCGGAATCGAGGTTGCGGTCGCCGCTGCCGTGCCGCATGGCGCGCACGCCCGCTGGAGTCCGTCTTGCCCGTACCGAATACCCTGTTGGCCGTGTTGCTCGCCGCCGCCGCCGCGCCGGCGATGGCGGCCGGACCGGCACCGTCCGTAGCCGCGACGCCCGCCGGCGGCGCGGTCGATACCCCCGACATCGTCGTCACCGCGCGGAAGCTCGACGCCGCGCGCGACGCGATCCTGCCCGACCTCGGCGCGAGCAAATACTCGTTCGACCGCGCCGCGCTCGACACCCAGCCGGGCGGACAGGACCGCGGGTTGTCGCAGGTGCTGCTCCAGGCCCCCGGCGTCGACCAGGACGGCGACGGCGAGATCCACGTCAGAAACGAGCACGGCAACCTGCAGTACCGCATCAACGGCGTCATCATCCCCGAAAGCATCGGCGGCTTCGGCCAGACGATCGACACGCGCGTCGCCGACTCGATCGCGCTGCTGACCGGCACGCTGCCGGCGCAGTACGGCTATCGCACCGCCGGCGTCGTCAACATCACGACGCAGTCGGGCAAGTTCGATCTTGACGGCGACATCGACTTCTACGGCGGGTCGCGGGGGCGGATCGAGCCGAGCTTCACGCTCAAGGACGCGACCGGCGGCCTCAACTATTTCGTCTCGTTCAGCTATCTGCAGAACGACCTCGGCATCGAGAACCCGACGCCGAGCGCGAACGCGATCCACGACCGCACCGAACAGTATCGCGGCTTCGTCTACCTCAGCCAAGTGCTGTCCGACACCAGCCGCCTGACGGCGTTCGGCGGCAGCGCGATCGGCCGCTTCCAGATTCCCAACAACCCCGGCCAGACGCCCGTCTTCACGGTGGACGGGCAGTCCACGTTCGATTCGGCCCTGCTCGATCAGACCCAGCGCGAATACACGCACTACGGCGTCATCGCCTACCAGCTCTCCGCCGATCCCGTCAGCGTCCAGGTCGCTCCCTTCATCCGTTATTCGCGCACGCAGTTCAGCCCCGACCCCTCGGGCGGCGACATCCTGTTCAACGGCTTCTCCGACGCCTCGCGCCTGTCGAGCCTTGCCTATGGCGTCCAGGCGGATGCGTCCTATACGGCATCGGCGCACCACAAAGTGCGCGGCGGGCTGTTCTTCCAGAACGAACGGACGCGCTCGCGCGTCACCTCGCGCGTGCTGCCGGTCGCCGCCGATGGCGTGCCGACGAGCGACATCCCGTTCACCATCGTCAGCGCGCAGGGCAAGGCCGGGCAGCTGTACGGCGTCTACCTGCAGGACGAGTGGACGCTGACGCCGACGCTGACGCTGAACTATGGCGCGCGCTTCGATGCGGTCCACGCCTACACGGTCGAGAACCAGCTCAGCCCGCGCGTCAACCTCGTGTGGATGCCGTCGAAGGTGACGACGGTCCACGCCGGCTATGCCCGCGACTTCACCCCGCCGCCGCAGGAGCTGATCGGCGCGACGACGGTCGCCCAGTTCGCCGGCACGACCAAGGCCGCCGACCCCGTGTCGTCGGCGTCGATCGGTGCCGTCCGGGCCGAGCGCGAGCATTATTTCGACGCCGGCGTGCTGCAGACGGTGATCCCCGGCCTGACGGTCGGCCTCGACGCCTATTACAAGATCAAGCGCAACCTCCTCGACGAGGGGCAGTTCGGCGAGGCGCAGATCCTGTCGCCGTTCAACTACGCGCGCGGCTGGGCGTGGGGGGTCGAGCTGACCACGGCCTATCACGCCGGCCGCTGGACGCTGTACGGCAACGCCGCGCGCGGGCAGGAGAAGGGGCGCGACATCGTTTCGAGCCAGTTC
This sequence comes from Sphingomonadaceae bacterium, assembly GCA_019245455.1. Lineage (GTDB taxonomy): Bacteria > Pseudomonadota > Alphaproteobacteria > Sphingomonadales > Sphingomonadaceae > Polymorphobacter_B. The sequence goes on from JAFARM010000339.1 coordinate 2,559, forward strand.
TTCTTCGCCCCCGACGAGCTGGCCTACATCGCCGCCCACCCGATCTTCACCGACCACAGCCAGTTCTGGACCGCCTCGGCGGGCGCGAGCCTTTCGATCGACGACGGCCTCGGCAAGCTGACGCCGACGGTCGATGCGCTCTACGGCGACGGGCTGCGGCGCGCCGACCCGGCCGGCATCGTGCCGAACGGCGGCAAGCTGCCGGCCTACGCCACGGTCAACCTCGGCATCGCGCAGGCGATCGAGCACGGCGTGCTGAAGGGCATCACGGTGCGCTTCGACGTCACCAACCTGTTCGATGCGAGCTACGAGCTGCGCGACGGATCGGGCGTCGGCGTCGGCGCGCCGCAGTACGGGGCGCGGCGCGGTTTCTTCGGCGGCATCCGCCGGTCGTTCTAGCGTCGCGCGGCGCGCTAGACGACGACCGGCACCCCGACGACGGCGGCGATCGCGGCGATGAAGGTGGCGACGAACGCCGCGACGATGACCCGATCCATGACCCACTCCTGAACGCGACGTTCAACTACGGGTCAGCCGCAGTCGTTCCCTCGCGCGCTCGCGGACAGGGGCGTAAACAGGTGGAGGTGCGCCTTGCCATAGGCGCGGACGGCATCGAGCGTCAGGCCGGGCGGCCCCGCGGGCGTCAGCACCTCGCCCTTCGCCGCTTCGACCGCGACCCACGCGTGCGGCGCGATCCAGCCCTGCTGCGCCAGGCGGGCGAGGGCCGGCATCGCCAACCCCTCGCCATACGGGGGATCGAGCAGAAGGAGATCGAACGGCACCACCGCGCGGCCGACGGCGGCGACCGGTTGCGCCAGCACGGTCGTTTCGAACTCGGCCCCCATGCGGTCGATGTTGGCGCGGATCGCGGCGATCGCCGCCCGGCCGGTTTCGACGAAGGTCGCGTGCGCCGCGCCGCGCGACAGGGCCTCCAGCCCGAGCGCCCCCGTGCCGGCGAACAGGTCGGCGACACGCAGCCCCTCGAAGCTGCCGAGCCGCGAGGCGAGCATCGAGAACAGCGCCTCGCGCGCCCGCTCGCTCGTCGGCCGCGTGCCCTCGCCCGGCGGCGCGACGAGGGGACGCCCGCGCCACCTGCCGGCGATGATCCTCACTTCTCCCTCCCCCCCCGGCGGAGCCGGAGACTGGGGAGGGCCGGGGTGGGGGTGGTCGAGCGGGAGGCTGCGGTCTGGTGGAGAGCGCGGATCCCCCACCCCAACCCTCTCCGCTCTCCGATGCTGCGCATCGGGGGGGGAGGGAGGAGGAGGGCGATCACGCCCGCTTCCCGATCGACCGCCGCAGCGCCGCGATGGCGTCCGCCGGCACCTCCTCGACCCCGCGCACGGCCAAGTCGCCGAGGTCGAACGGGCCGTAGGCGACGCGGATCAGGCGCGACACCTGCAGCCCCATGAACTCGAGCACGCGGCGGATCTCGCGGTTCTTGCCCTCGGTCAGGGTCATCGTCAGCCACAGGTTGGCCCCGTCCGTCGCTCGATGTCGGCGTCGATCGGGCCGTAGCGCATCCCATCGATCTCGACGCCCTCGATCAGCCGCTCGAGCGCGTTCTGCGTGATCTCGCCATAGGCGCGGACCCGGTAGCGGCGCGGCACCGCCGTCGCCGGCAGCTCGAGCGTCCGCTTCAGCCCGCCGTCGGTGGTCAGCAGCAGCAGCCCCTCGGTGTTCATGTCGAGCCGCCCCACGGGGAGCAGGCGCGGCAGGCCGGGGGGCAGGGCGTCGAAGATCGTCGGCCGCCCGCCGGGGTCGCGCGCGGTGGTCAGAAAGCCGGCGGGCTTGTGGAAGCGGAACAGCCGCGTCGCCTCGACGGGTGCGACCGGCCGGCCGTCGACGGTGACGCCGTCGAGTGCGGTGACGACGTGCGCCGGCGTTGTCAGCACCGCGCCGCCGACGCTGACGCGCCCCTCGGCGATCATCCGCTCGATGTCGCGCCGCGAGCCGACCCCGGCGCGAGCGAGCAGCTTGGCGATGCGCTGCGGCTCTTGGCGCTCCGGGGCGGCGCGCGCGGCGGCGCGGACGGTGCCGCGTTCCCGGCGGGGGGCGGTGTTGGCGCGCGGGCGGGGCGTGTCGGCCGCCGGCCCGCCGCGCCCGCCTGCGTCG
>JAFARM010000019.1 GCA_019245455.1 Sphingomonadaceae bacterium
GAGTTTCTCGTCGACCAGCTCTACGGCTACAACCGCCGCCTGCTCGGGCTCGGCGGGACGATGATGCGGCTGGCCGACCGCCACAAGATCAACCGCAAGGCGTTCCTCGACGAGTATATGGGCCACGAGCTTGACGCCGGCTGGCTCGCGCGCGTCGCCGGCATCGACAAGAAGTTCGCCGCCTTCGCCGCGGCCGAAGCGCGCGCGGTCGAGGACGTGCGCCTCGAGATCGCCGACATCGCCCAGGCCACCGGCGTCGACCTCGGCGAGTTCCGCCGCATCGTCAACATGGTTCAGAAGGGCGAGCGCGAGGCGCGGATCGCCAAGAAGGAGATGGTCGAGGCCAACCTCCGCCTCGTCATCTCGATCGCCAAGAAGTACACCAACCGGGGCTTGCAGTTCCTCGACCTGATCCAGGAGGGTAACATCGGCCTGATGAAGGCGGTCGACAAGTTCGAGTACCGCCGCGGCTACAAGTTCTCGACCTATGCGACGTGGTGGATCCGGCAGGCGATCACGCGCTCGATCGCCGACCAGGCGCGGACGATCCGCATTCCGGTCCACATGATCGAGACGATCAACAAGCTGGTCCGCACCAGCCGCCAGATCCTCCACGAGATCGGCCGCGAGCCGACGCCCGAGGAGCTGGCCGAGCGGCTGTCGATGCCGCTGGAGAAGGTCCGCAAGGTGATGAAGATCGCCAAGGAGCCGATCAGCCTGGAGACGCCGATCGGCGACGAGGAGGACAGCCACCTCGGCGACTTCATTGAGGACAAGAACGCGGTGATCCCGGTCGACGCGGCGATCCATGCCAACCTGAAGGAGACGGTGACGCGGGTGCTGGCGTCGCTGACCCCGCGCGAGGAGCGCGTGCTGCGGATGCGCTTCGGCATCGGCATGAACACCGACCATACGCTGGAAGAGGTCGGCCAGCAGTTCAGCGTCACCCGCGAACGCATCCGCCAGATCGAGGCGAAGGCGCTGCGCAAGCTCAAGCACCCGAGTCGCAGCCGCAAGATGCGGAGCTTTCTCGACGTGTGAGGCAACGGTAGCCGTCTAGAAGTCTTCCGCGGCGGCCGCACCGCGTGAAGTTTCCATGACGGATTGTGCAACGCAACGAATGCGGTAGGGTTGACCCGCGGGTTACCGCGGAGTGTGTCATGTTGCGTCGCGTGTTCGCCGGGCCGTCGGTCGCGGCGCGGATGGTCGAGTATAAGAACCGCTCGTCCGGCTTCGACTATCTGCGGCTTGCCCTGTCGCTGGCCGTCATGCTGTGGCACTCGCTCTATGTCGTCGAGGGCGAGACGGCGAACGCCAGCTGGGTCCGCCACCTGGTCATTCTCATCCTGCCGATGTTCTTCGGGCTGAGCGGCTTCCTGGTCAGCGGCAGCCTGTTCCGCGTCCGCACCCTGCGCGAGTTCCTAATCCTGCGCGCGGTTCGCATCGTTCCGGCGCTCGCCGTCGAGGTGACCCTGTCGGCTTGCCTGATCGGCAGCCTGCTGACGACGCTGCCGCTCGAGCGATACCTCGGCGAGGCGCAGTTCCGCAGCTATTTCCTCAACATTCTCGGCGACATCCACTTTCTCTTGCCAGGCGTCTTCAAGGCCAACCCAGTGCCTGTCGTGAATATGTCGCTGTGGACGATCCCCTTCGAACTCGAATGCTATCTGGCGCTGGCGCTGGCATGGATCGTCGGACTGATCCGCCGCCCCTGGGCGCTGATCGGCGTGATCGTCGCGCTGCAATTATGGTATCTGTCGAAAGGGAGCATCCAGTACGGCGTCAAGCTGCCCGGGCGCGTCCTCGTCATCGCATTCCTGTGCGGCGTCGCCCTGTTCCTCTACCGCGACCGTGTCGTCCACAGCACGCGGTTGTTCGCACTGGCGACGGCGGTCGCGCTCGCCGTCGCTTGGTCGCCGCAGACGAGCAGCCTCGTCGCGCTGCCGGCGGCGTACATGGTCGTGTTCCTTGGCCTGACCAACCCGCCGCGCCTGCCGCTGGTGATGGAGGGCGATTACTCGTACGGCATCTACCTGTACGCTTATCCGATCCAGCAGGCGGTCGTTGCGCTGTTCCCGCACGAGCGGATGTGGTGGTTCAACTTTGCCGCCTCGATCGTGCCCGTGTCGCTGTTCGCCGCCTTTTCGTGGCACGCGATCGAGAAGCCGGTGCTCGGCCATCGCCGACGGGTGATCGCCGTCGGCGATCGTATCGCCGCCGCCGTTGCTGGCCTCCGCGCCCGGGTCCTGACGCCGCGCCCCGCCGGCTGATCGACGCGGCGGTTGCGCGTCGCGCCCGCCCTGCCTAGCGTGACGCGAACGTCAACGTCAGGACCATCCATGCGCTTCGAAGGCACCGCCGCCTATGTCGCCACCGACGACCTGAAGGTCGCGGTCAACGCCGCCGCGACGCTCCGCCGGCCGCTGCTCATCAAGGGCGAACCCGGCACGGGCAAGACGGTGCTCGCCGCCGAGATCGCCCGCGCCTTCGGTGCGCCGCTGATCGAGTGGAACGTCAAGTCGACGACCAAGGCGCAGCAGGGCCTGTACGAGTACGACGCCGTCAGCCGCCTGCGCGACGGCCAGCTCGGCGACGAGCGGGTGCGCGACATCTCCAACTACATCCGCCGCGGCAAGATGTGGGAGGCGTTCACGTCCGACACCCTCCCCGTCCTCCTGATCGACGAGATCGACAAGGCCGACATCGAGTTCCCCAACGACCTGCTGACTGAGCTCGACCGGATGCAGTTCGACGTTTACGAGACGGGCGAGCGCGTCGTGGCGAAGCAGCGCCCGATCGTCGTCATCACGTCCAACAACGAGAAGGACCTGCCCGACGCCTTCCTGCGCCGCTGCTTCTTCCACTACATCAAGTTCCCCGACCGCGAGACGATGGCCCGCATCGTCGCCGTCCACTTCCCCGACATCCAGAAGGAGCTGGTCCGTGAGGCGCTGACGGTGTTCTACGACATCCGCGACGTGCCGGGGACGAAGAAGAAGCCGAGCACGTCCGAACTGCTCGACTGGCTGAAGCTGCTGATGCACGAGGACCTGCCGGTCGAGGTTTTGCGCGCGCGCGACACCAAGAGCCTGATCCCGCCGCTGCACGGGGCCCTGCTGAAGAACGAGGCGGACGTAATGCTGTTCGAACGGCTGGCGTTCATGAGCCGGCGGCAGGGCGGACAGGGCTGATGCGAGCGCTCCTTGCGGCGGCGTTGCTGATCGTAAGCGGTTCGGCCGGCGCGGTCCCGAGGACCCTAGAGGTCAAGCCGACCGCGGGTTGGCAGCACGCCGCGACCGGCATCATCATCATGCCGACCGTCGCGGGACTGACCCGCTCCAGCATCCGGGACATGAGCGACCAAGAACTTGATCTTGCTCTCACCTATCAGTCAGCGGCGACCGCGACGACGGCCTCGATTTATCTATTTC